>DATHGT010000050.1:0-2600 GCA_035317605.1 Candidatus Acidiferrum sp.
CCGGCGACCCGGCGGAATACGGCACCTGCTGGCGCGGACTGATCTTGCCCCCACCCGGTGGGGTGCCGTAGCGCGTGACGATCTCGGGGGGCGCGATGATGGCGCCCTTGCCGCGGAGCAGCGTGGTCAGGGTCGTAGGAACGCGATCCTCCTCGACCCAGATGTATTCGGGCTCGCTCGGCACGTCGCCAAAGCGCGGGTTCTTGATCAGGAGCCAGCGCGGCTCGGCGGACTTCAGATCGATGGTCGGCTCGGCCTGCACGGGCAATCCCGCGATCTGGCGCATCGTATTGCACCCGGCGAGAAGCACGACGATCAGGACCCCCCACGCGAAACGACGGGTCAACATGCGGGCCTTACCATAGCACACGATCAATCCTCGGCCCGGGGCTCCCACGGGAAGCGTTGCTCCTCGGCGGTACCGGACGGCAGCACGATTTCGCGCCGTGAAAACAGCGGAGTGCCGGTGATGGCCGAGATCCAGGTCGCGTCGAGGTAGAGCGCGCCCTGACGCTCGATCAAGACCGGGACGATCCACCCGGCCACTTCGAGGTTCCGGGCCACGCGCATCGCGCGCTCGGGCCGGGCCAGCACCTCCTCGACCTTCAGGGTTCCTCCCGCGAACACGTCCGCCACCGCCAGCGGATCCATGACCACGAAACGCTTGGAGCGTTCCAGCGCGCTCGCGATCAGGTAGGGAACGCGACGCACGTCGGCGCCGGACTGGGTGAGGTCGAGCAGCGGCGTCACCGCCACCTTGATGCGCCCGCGGCTGACGCGGGCGCCGTCGCCTGGCTGCGGTGCGGGCCGATCGGGAACGGGCACGAACGTGGCCTCGGAGAATTGCGGGAACACCCGCCGGATCTGCGCGTACCCCAGGTGCTCTTCGTAACGCCCGAGCGGCTTGCCGGTGAGCGGATGCTGGAAGGCCTCGCCCTTCCGGTACACGGTGAGCTCTTGTCCCGGCTGGGCGCCACTGCCCTGGCCGAGATCGAGGAAGACCTGGTTGTCGTCGAGCGAGACCACGGTGCCCTCGACGGGCTGCGACGTCTTGATGAAGTCGTCGGCCATCAGGCTGAAGGTCGCGCCGACCCGATCGGCCAGGCCGGCCTCGGAGGACACGGCGCCGGTCAGCGCAGTCAGCGCGACGACGACGGCGCCGATGAAGGCGGTCCGGACCCTCAAAACGTCACGGACGGCCGATGGACACCGAAGACGTCACGGAGACGATCGCAGATCTCTCCGAGCGTCACCGAGGCCTCCACGGCGTCGACGATCAGCGTCATCAGATTGTCCCGGCCACGGGCGCCGCGATCGAGCGCCTCGAGCGCGCGGCCGGCGGCGTCGGCGTCACGCTCGGCGCGCAAGCGGGCGACGCGCGCGGCCAGCGCGGCCCCGAGCGCGGGGTCGAGCTGGAACAGCGCGGTCGGCGCCTCATCGGCCGCCACGTACTCGTTGACCCCGACCACGACGCGCCGCTTGTCCTCGAGGTCGCGCTGGTAGCGGTACGCGGCCTCCTGGATCTCGTGCTGCATGAACCCGATGGCCGCCACGGCCCCGCCCATCTCGTCGATCTTGCGGATGTACGCCTCGGCTTCCCCCTCGACCTCCGCGGTCAGACGCTCGATGGCGAAGGATCCCCCCAGCGGATCCACGACCTCCGCGATTCCAGACTCGTGGGCCAGGATCTGCTGGGTGCGCAGCGCGATGCGGACCGCGCGCTCGGTGGGCAGCCCCAACGCCTCGTCCATGGAATTGGTGTGGAGCGACTGGCAGCCGCCGAGCACGGCGGCCAGGGCCTGCACGGTCACGCGCACGACGTTGTTCTCCGGCTGCTGGGCGGTGAGCATGCTGCCGGCCGTCTGGGCGTGGAAGCGCAGGGCCAGCGAGCGCGGATCCCGCGCCCCGAACCGCTCGCGCATGATCCGCGCCCACAGCCGCCGGGCGGCCCGGAACTTCGCGACCTCCTCGATCAGGTCGTTGTGGGCGTTGAAGAAGAACGAGAGCTGGGGCGCGAAGTCGTCGATGGCCAGGCCGGCCGAGAGCGCGGCCTCGACGTAGGCGATGGCGTTGGCCAGCGTGAACGCGACCTCCTGCACGGCGGTACAGCCGGCCTCGCGCATGTGGTAGCCGGAGATCGAGATCGTGTTCCAGCGTGGGACCTCACGCCGGCAATAGGCGAAGAGGTCGGTGATCAGCCGCATCGACGGCGGCGGCGGAAAGATGTAGGTGCCGCGCGCGATGTACTCCTTGAGGATGTCGTTCTGGACGGTGCCGGCCAGGCGGGCCGGCTCCACGCCGCGCCGGCGGGCCACCGCCACGTAGAGAGCGAGCAGGATGGTGGCGGTGGCGTTGATCGTCATCGAGGTCGAGACCCGCTCGAGCGGGATGCCCTCGAAGAGGTCCGCCATGTCCTCGACCGAGGCGATGGACACGCCGACCTTGCCGACCTCGCCGGCGGCCAGCGGGGCGTCGGGGTCGTAGCCCATCTGCGTCGGCAGGTCGAAGGCCACCGACAGTCCCGTCTGCCCCTGATCGAGCAGGAAGCGGTAGCGCTTGTTGGTCTCGGGGGCCGAGCCGAAGCCTGCGTACTGGCGCAT
>DATHGT010000051.1:0-41593 GCA_035317605.1 Candidatus Acidiferrum sp.
CGCCCCAGGGCGGCCGCCCGCTGCGGGCCCACGCCCTTGACGAACTGCAGCGGGGTGCCCAGGCCGGTCTCCGCGGTTTGCCTGGACCGTCCGCCTGTGCTATTACGTCTGGTTGTCCCCGTCGTTCCCACTCAGAACTCCAAGGAGCAGCAGGCATGGCGCAGCGGTGCGATGTGTGCGGCAAGGGCCCCTCGGTCGGTCATACGATCAGTCACGCTCACAAGCTGACCAAGCGGCGCTGGCTGCCGAATCTGATCTCCATGCGGGCTCTGGTGTCGGGAAAAGCGACGCGCGTGCGGGTCTGCACGCGCTGCTTGAAGGGCGGAAAGGTCACGAAAGTCATTTAAGCACAGCTCGGGAGGGGTGGATGTCCCCCTCCCGAGAGGGTCATGCACGGTGGGAGGCCGCCACCCCCCACCGTTGCCGCGTGATGCAGCGTTACTTCTTCTTCTTCTTGGCCGCCTTCTTCTTCGCCATGTGAGGATCTCACCTCCTCCCCTGGGGAGTCTTTCGTCCTGCATTCACAGGTCCTTACTTCTTCTTTTTCTTGGCCGCCTTCTTCTTCGCCATGGATTCGTTCACCCCCTTTCGTTGGGGATTTCGCTCCGGTCCCCGGGCCTCAGTAGCCCATCGCCTCGCGCCGCAGATGCTCCGCCAGTTCCCGGCCGCGGCGCTCGTAGCTCGCGAGGTCGGCGTAGAGCTGGGGCAGCGAGGTCACCTTGAGCCCGCTCTTCTCCAGCACGCCATAGAAGACTCCGGGGTCGTAGGGCGCGAGCAGGTGCAGCGCGCCCTCCGTCTCGGTGGCCGGACGCAGACCGAGCGCCGTCGCCACCGGTGATGGATCGCCCTCCAGGTAGGAGTGGATCGCGGGCAGGCGCAGATGGGGCGCGACCAGCGCCAGCCCCGCATTCAGCGTGAACGCGTAGCGCCGCCCCTCCGCCCCGGCCACGCGCGCCAGCTCGGCCATGAAGCGGCGCGTGATCTTCTCCGGCACCACGTAGGACGTGATCTCGCTCTCGCGATACGTGTAGGAGTCGCACCAGCTCTCCAGCAGGTCGGCCGGCTTCATCAGTCGAATGCGCTGGCGATCGTCCCGCTCGACCCAGGCGAGATCGCCCAGGCGCTTGATCACGTTGTGCGAGTGGCCGAGGCTCACGCCGGCCGCCTTGGCCAGCTCTTCCAGGCGCCACGCCCGCGCGGGCTCGGTGAGGAGCACGCGGACCACACGGGTGGCCCTCGGGGCGAAGAGCGAGCGCAGGGGCCGGGTCGACGGCCGGACGTTGCGCTTGCCCTCCTTGTCGATCAGCACGTGAGCGAAGGCCAGCGAGCAGTTGCCCGACAGATCGATGTAGCCGAGGCCGTTGGTCTTGAGGATCCGGGCGCTCTGGGGACCGATGTAGACGGCGGCGGCTACCGGGTAGGCGTGCTCGATCTCCCGGCGGATCTCCCGGAGCCGCGTCACCGCGGCCCGGATCTGACGAGGCTGACCCAGGGAGCAGACCTCGATCACCAGTGTCTGCTCCCGGTCGCCGAGCTTGAACTTGACGACTAAGTCGGCTTCCTGATTGCGGAACCGGGCTCCGACGGTCTCCTCCCAGCCCGTCGCCGTGGGAAAGACCTCCCTGAGGCGCTGGGCTGCTTGCCGCCGGATGTCCTCGGATTTGAGCATGTTTCTCTTGCTCCGAGCGCTTCAGCATCTGCTGAAACCATACGGACTATTGAAACCCCTTGTCAACTAGAAAGTTACGGTCGGCACCTAGAAGAGCACGTCGGTAGGGTCTGAAAGGGCGCCACGGGGTGAGAAATGGCTCGATCGGTATTCCTGGACTTCTAGATCAACACTTTTGGTATGGGCCCTCGAAACGGGGCGGGATGCCGCCGAGCGCTACGTCTCGCCGTCCTCGATGCGGTGCATGGTCTCGTCGTCGAGGCCGAAGTAGTGGCCGATCTCGTGGACGACGGTGTCGCGAATGACATCTTCCATCTCGGCCTCGTCCTCGCAGTCCTCCTCGATCGGCCCCTGATAGATCGTCACGGTATCGGGGAGGACGTTCCCGTAGGTCGAATCGCGCTGGGTCAGATCGACCCCGCGATAGAGCCCGTAGAGCGTATCCGGCGGCTCGATCCCCATCTCGTCCAACGTCTCGTCGTCGGCCCAGTCCTCGACCACGACCACGATGTTGGCGAGCTTTTCTCTGAACACACGAGGCAGGCGCACCAGCGCCCTCTCGACGACGTGCTCGAACTGCTTTCGAGTCAGAGTCCGCGCACTCGCTCGACGTTGATGACGTCGCGAACCGAGCGGATCGCCGACATGATGCCCTGGAGCTGGGCGAGATCGGCCACCTCGACCACGAAGTTGTTGATCCCCTTGCGGTCGTCGGTGACCGTCACCTCGGCCTTGGTGATGTTCCCGTTCTTGGCCGAGATCGCGCCCGTGATCTCCGAGAGCAGCCCCGGACGGTCGCGCCCGATGTAGACCGCGATGCGCACGGGCCGGCTCGTCGGGGCCTCGACGTCCCACTCCACGTTGATCAGCCGCTCGCGGTCGAGCACGCTCTTGGCCACGGCCAGGCAGTCGCGCGAGTGCACGGTGAGCCCGCGGCCGCGGGTGATGAACCCCACGATCTGATCGCCGGGCAGCGGGTTGCAGCACTTGGCGAAGCGGATCAACAGATCGTCGACGCCGCGGATGCGCACGCCCTCGTCGGCCCGCGGGCGCGTGGCGGCCGGCGCCTTCGGACGCTCGGGCGCCTCCAGCAGCCCTCCCGGCGCCAGCCGGTTGAGCAGGTGGTGGACCGACGTCTTGCCGTAGCCCACGGAGGCCAGCAGGTCGTCCACGTTGGCGAAGCCCATGTCGGCCGCGACCTTCTTGGCCTCGTCGCCGTCCAGGAGCCCCGGCCCGCTCAGCCGGTACTTGCGGGCCTCGCGGTCGAACATCTCGCGGCCCAGGTCGATCGACTGCTCGCGCTCCTCGATCTTGAGCCACTGGTTGATCTTCGAGCGGGCGCGCGTGGACTTGGCGATCTGCAGCCAGTCGCGACTGGGATGCTGGTTGGGCGAGGTGACGATCTCGACGATGTCCCCCTGCCGGAGCGTGTAGCGAAGCGGGACCAGCTTGCCGTTGACCTTGGCGCCCACGCAATGCTCGCCGACCTTGGTGTGGACGGTGTACGCGAAGTCGATGGGGGTCGCGCCCTCGGGCAGGGCCTTCACGTCGCCCTTGGGCGTGAAGACGTACACCTCGTCCGGGAAGAGGTCGACGCGCACGGTGTCGAGGAATTCGCGCGGGTCCTTCAGGTCCTGCTGGGTCTCCAGGAGCTGGCGCAGCCAGATCAGCGACTCGTCGAGCTTGTCCTTGCTCGACTTCTTCTCCTTGTAGAGCCAGTGCGCGGCGATACCCTCCTCGGCGATCCGGTGCATCTCCCAGGTGCGGATCTGGGTTTCCACGGGATCGCCCTTGGGCCCGATCACCGTGGTGTGCAGCGACTGGTACATGTTCACCTTCGGCATCGCGATGAAATCCTTGAAGCGCCCGGGCACCGGTTTCCAGAGCGAATGCACCACGCCGACGGTGCCGTAACAGTCGCGGACCGAGCCGGTGATGATGCGCACCGCGGTGAGGTCGTAGATCTCGTCGAACTCCCGGCCCTGCTCGTGCATCTTCTTCCAGATCGAGTAGAAGTGCTTGGGCCGGCCCCGGATCTGCGCCTCGATCCCCACCTCGGAGAGCTTCCGCTCCATGATCGCGATGACCTGGTTGATGTCGGCCTCGCGCTCCAGCCGCCGCTTGGCCACGCGCTTCTGCAGATCGACGTAGGCCTGGGGCTCCAGCGCGCGCAGGGCGAGGTCCTCCAGCTCGGCCTTGACCTTGGCCATGCCGAGCCGGTGGGCGAGCGGGGCGTAGATGTCGAGCGTCTCCTGGGCGATCTTGCGGCCCCGGTCCGACGGGAGGTAATCGAGGGTCCGCATGTTGTGGAGACGGTCGGCCAGCTTGATCATCAGCACGCGCAGGTCGCGCGCCATGGCCACCAGCATCTTGCGGAAGTTCTCGGCCTGGCGCTCCTCACGCGACGAGAAGGCGAGCTTGCCGAGCTTGGTGACGCCGTCGACCAGCTCGGCGATCTCCTGGCCGAACTCGCGGACCAGGTCGTCCTTGGTGACCGCGGTGTCCTCGAGCACGTCGTGCAGCAGGCCGGCGGTGACCGTGGTGACGTCCATCTTGAAGTCGACGAGCAGGCCCGCGACCTGGAGCGGATGCGAGAGGTACGGCTCGCCGGATGCGCGTTGCTGGCCGTCGTGCGAGGACGCAGAGAAGCGGTAGGCCCGGGTGAGGACGTCGAGGTCCGCGCCCGGCTGGTATTTCGGAATGGCCTCGATCAGGGTCGAGAGTTCGGTCACGCCGTCAGGGCCCTCCGGGTAATTGGTTGAGTTTACACGCGGATTTAGGCCTTGGCGACGGCTTTTTTCGGCCTCCGCAACCTCCCTTCGACGTAGTTCGTCCAGTCGACGACGATGGCGCTCGCCACGTAGATCGTCGAGTAGGTCCCGGTGATCACGCCCACGAACAGCACGAAGGCGAAGTCCTCCAGGGTCTTGCCGCCGAAGAACAGGAGGATCGCCGTCGAGAAGAACACGGTCAGCGAGGTGAGCACGGTCCGCGACAGCGTCTGGTTGATGGCGATGTTCATCTGGCGGGCGAAGGTGGTGCCCCGCGGGGTGCCCCGGCCACGGTTCTCGCGGAGCCGGTCGTAGGCCACGATGGTGTCGTTCACCGAGAAGCCGATGATCGTCAGGAGCGCGGCGAGCACGGGCAGGGAGAATTCCCGGTTCGTGAGCGAGATGGCGCCGAGCGAGACGATCACGTCGTGGAAGACCGCGACCACGGCGGCGACCCCACCCTTGAGATCGAAGCGAATGGCGATGTAGAACAGGATCCCGGCGAGCCCGACCAGCACCGCGTAGATCGCCTGGATCTGCAAATCGTGCCCGACCTGCGGGCCGACGAACTCGATCCGCCGGATCTCCAGCTTGCCCAGCGCGGGATCGGCGGCGAGTGCGCCCTGCACTCGGCGCGAGACCTCCTCCTGGTTGGCGGACGTCAACGGCAGCCGGATGATGTACTCGCGCGGATCCCCGAACTGCTGGATCACGCTCTCCCCGATCCCGATCTTGCCGAGCGCGGCGCGGATCTTGCCGATGTCCGGGGGCTGCTCGAAGCGGACCTGGATGAGCGTCCCCCCCAGGAAGTCGATGTCGTAGTGGAGCCCGCGATGGAGCACCATGGAGGTCAGGCTGATCAAGATGACCGCGAGCGAAGCGAGGTACGCCCACCGGCGCTTGCCGATGAAGTCGTAGTCGGGATTCCGGAACATCTCCATCATATCGAGATGCTTCCCAGACGGCGGCGGCCGCCGTAGATGAGGTCGAAGAGGAGCCGCGTGAAGAACACGGCGGTGAACAGGCTGCCCACCAGGCCCACGAAGAGGGACACCGCGAACCCCTTCACCGCGCCGGTGCCGAAGTTGTAGAGGATGCCCGCGGTCACGAGCACGGTCACGTGGGTGTCGATGATCGTCCGGAACGCGCGGCTGAATCCGGCGTCGATGGAGGCGCGGGGCGACTTGCCGACGCGGAGCTCTTCGCGAATGCGCTCGAAGATCAGGATGTTGGTGTCGACGGCCATGCCGATGGTGAGCGCGATGCCGGCCAGGCCCGGCAGCGTCAGCGTCGCGCCGAAGGCGGCCATGCACGCCATGAGGAGCAGGAGGTTCAGCACCAGCGCCACGTCGGCGATGAGGCCGGACAGGCGGTAGTAGAAGACCATGAAGATGAACACGATCAGTCCCGAGGCCGCGATGGCGATGACGCCCTGGCGGATCGAGTCGGCGCCGAGTGAGGGCCCGACCGTCCGCTCCTCGAGCACGGTGACGGGTGCCGGCAGCGCCCCCGCCCGCAGCACGATGGCGAGGTCGCGCGCCTCTTCCACGGTGAACTGGCCGGTGATGACCGCCCGCCCGCCGGGGATGCGCTCGTTGATGCGCGGGGCCGAGTACACGCTGCCGTCCAGGATGATGGCCAGATGCTTGCCGACGTTCCCCTCGGTGACTTCCCCGAAGATGCGCGCGCCCACCGCGTTGAACTCGATGGCCACCTGCCAGTTGCCCGGCGCGTTCGGGTCGGCCTGGACCTCGGCGCGGTTCAGCTCGGCGCCGCTCAGCAGCGTCCGCTTGTGGACGACGTGGGGGGTCTTCCGCTCCGCTTTCGTCTCCTTGTCGACCCGGCGCTGGTACATGATCTCGGAGGTCTCGGGCAGGCGCCCGGCCAGGGCGTCCTCGACACTCGTGCGCTCGTCCAGGAGCCGGAACTCGAGGTGCGCGGTCTTGCCGATGAGGGCCTTGGCGCGCTCCGGATCCTGGAGCCCGGGCAGCTGGATCAGGATGCGGTCCTCACCCTGCCGGGTGATGGTGGGCTCGGCGACGCCGAACTGGTCCACGCGGTTGCGGATCGTCTCCACGCCCTGCCGGACCGAGAGGTCGCGCAGCCGGCTGACCTCCTTCTCGTTCATCACCAGCGAGAAGCGCCCCGCCCCTTGATCGGCATTCCGCCGCTCGAAGTTCGGAAACTCGCCGGCCACGGTCACGGCGTCGTTCCAGCTCTGCGGGGAGGCGAGCTGCACGACGATGGCCGTGTTGCCCTCGCGCGCCACCCGCGTCACCCCGATGCCCTTCTTCTCGAGCGCGTTCTTGAGATCTTCGGCGGCGCGGTCGGTCTGGCTGGCCAGGGCCTTGTCGGTCTCCACGCCGAAGACCAGATGAATGCCGCCCTGGAGGTCGAGCCCGAGGTTGATGGTCTTCTTCGGCGGATACAGGTACCAGATCGACCCCAGCACCACGGCCGCCACGAGGCCGATCCTGAGCGCGAGGTGTCTAGGCATCCCGGTCGCCCTGGCCCTCCACGATCCGGCCGATCGCCGAGCGATCGAACTCGAGCCGCACCTGATCGGCCACCCGCAGCGTCACCGTGTGCTCGCTGAGCGCGGAGACGGTGCCGTGCAGTCCGCTGGCCGTGACCACCCGGTCGCCTCGCTTGACCGCGGACAGCATCTGCTCGCGGTCACGCTTCTGGCGCTGCTGGGGCCGGATCAGGAGGAAGTAGAAGATCGCGAAGATGGCCGCGAAGAACACCACCTGCGTGATCAACGCGTTCGAGCCGCCCGCCCCGCCGCCGGGGGGGAAGGCCGAGGCAAAAGTCAGATCTGCAGCGTGGGCGACGTTCATGGAAGATCAAGCCTCCGCAGAGGAGATGTTCTCGCGCGAAACAACGTCGGATGATACTGCATATCGAGCGAAAAACCGAGCGCGGAATGGCTCGAACGTGCCCGCGTCGACGGCCGCGCGCATGGCGGTCATGAGGCCGTTGAAGAACGAGACGTTGTGCAGCGAGAGCAGCCGATACGCGAGCAGCTCGTCGGCCATGAAGAGGTGCCGCAGGTACGCGCGCGAGAAGGTCCGGCACGTGTAACAGGGACACGCCGCGTCGAGGGGCGCGGGATCGCGCTCGTAGCGCGCCTGCTTGATGGTGAGCGGACCGTCCCACGTGAAGGCCTGGCCGTTGCGCGCGTTGCGGGTGGGCAGCACGCAGTCGAACATGTCGATGCCGCGGGCCACCGACTCCACGAGGTCGTCGGGCTTGCCCACGCCCATCAGATAGCGCGGTTGTCCCGCCGGCAGCAGCGCGGTCACGAAAGCCGTCAGCTCGTACATGACCGGCTTGGGCTCACCCACCGCCATGCCGCCGACCGCGTAGCCGTCGAAGCCGAGGGCGACGGTCTCGCGCGCGGCCCGCGCCCTCACGTCGGCGTAGGCGCCGCCCTGAACGATGCCGAACAACGCCTGTCCGCCAGGGCCGCGCGCGTGCGCGGCCTGCGAGCGCTGGGCCCAGCGCAGCGTGCGCTCGAGCGAGCGCTCGGTGTCCTCGCGGGTGGCGGGGTTGGCGAGGAACTCGTCGAGCGGGTGGATGACGTCGGCGCCGAGCGCGTGCTGGATCTCGATCGACAGCTCCGGCGTCAGCGCGTGCAGGGACCCGTCCACGGGGGAACGAAAGCGGACGCCCTCCTCGTCGACCGTTCGGAGCTTCGAGAGGCTGAAGACCTGGAATCCGCCGGAGTCGGTGAGGATCGGTCCGGGCCAGGCCATGAATCGATGGAGCCCGCCCAGCTCTCTCACCAGCGCGTGGCCGGGCTTCATGAGCAAGTGATAGGTGTTGGCGAGCACGATCTGCGCGCCTGACGCGACGAGATCGTCCGGGCCGAGGCTCTTCACGGTACCCCGCGTTCCGACGGGCATGAACGCTGGCGTTTCCACGATGCCGTGCGGCGTCGTCAGGCGTCCGCGTCTTGCGGCGCCGTCTGATTTCAAGAGCGTGAACGTCATTGGCATGGACGATTGAACGCGCGAGGCGGACGGGGCCTGTCACCGGGGTGGGCCCCCCGTGCAGGCTGCGTCACCCGTTCGCCGGAGCGCAGTGCTTCGCACTGCGGACCGGACGAAGGGGTCCCACTTCGCCTGCGCGGGGGGTCCACCCCGGTGCCACCCGTCCGGGAACGGGTTTCGGAGTTCACGAATCGATTCGGCATCAGACGATCAGGGTCGCGTCGCCGTAGGTGTAGAAGCGGTAGCCGGCGTTGAGGGCGTGGTGGTAGGCGTCGAGGATCAGGGCGCGGTCGGCGAAGGCTGAGACGAGGACCAGCAGGGACGAGCGTGGGAGGTGGAAGTTGGTCAGCAGGGCGTCGACGACGCGGAAGCGGTGACCGGGGACGATGAAGATATTTGCCCGGCCCGTCAGCGCGTGCACGGTGCCGTCGGCGGCGACGGCGCTCTCGAGCGCTCGCGTGGTCGTCGTGCCCACCGCGACCACGCGACGGCCCTCTCGGCGCGCGGCGTTCACCGCCTGCGCCACCGACTCCGGAATTTCCATTCGCTCGGTCGGCAGGACGTGATCTTCGACGCGCGCGGCCTTGATCGGCCAGAAGGTGGCGGGGCCCACGTGCATGGTCAGCGCGTGGACTTCGATGCCGCGCGCGCGGACGCGATCGAGCAGCGCCCCGGTGAAATGCAGCCCGGCCGTCGGCGCGGCGACCGACCCGGGCGTTCGCGCGTAGACCGTCTGGTAGCGCTCGCGATCCTCGCTCCCGGGTTTGGCGTGGTGCGCGATGTACGGCGGTAACGGCGGGACCCCGTATCGTTCGATCGCGTCGGCGATGGAGCCGTAGAGCCGTTCCACCGTGCGCGTCCCGTCCGGCTCGACGGCGACGATCCTGAAGCGCGCCGCCCCGTCTCCAGCGCTCATTTCGGCGCCCGCCCGACACCGCCGGCCCGGACGCACCATCGCCCGCCATCGCCCGGCCCCGCCGGAAGGCTCCACGAAGAGCAGCTCCACTTCGCGCCCCACGCCGTCGCGCGCGAGCACTCGCGCCGGAATCACGCGGGAGTCGTTGACGACCACGCAGTCGCCCGGCCGCAGCAGATCGGGAAGCTCGGTGAATCGATGATCCGCGAACGCGCGCCGAGCGCGATCGATCACCAGCAACCGTGACCCGTCCCGCTCGTCCGCCGGGGCCTGGGCAATCGCCGAGGCCGGTAACGAATAGTCGAACTCCGCCAGTTCCACGAGAACTCACTCTACATCGGCCCGGGCGCTGCCGACGTATCGGTTCAGCGCAGCGTGGAGAGGGTCGCTCCGGGGTAGTAGAAGTTGAGGATCTGGCGCGACGAGGCGCCGAGCTCGGCCATGCTCTTGGCGCCCCACTGGCACATGCCGACCCCGTGGCCGTGGCCGCGGCCCGAGAAGCGGGCGACGTCGCCGTCGATGGCCACCGCGAAGAGCGTGCTCTTGAGCGTGTCGTAGCCGATCGCGCGGCGGAAGTCGCCCCCGCGCAGGCGCAGGGTGCGCGCGCTGCCGCGCACGGTCACCGTCCCCGCCCGCAGCGAGGTCGTGCGCTCGGTCACCTCGATGCCCCGCACCGCTCCCACGCCGAACCCGCCGCGCCGCAGCAGCTCGGAGAGATCGTCGAGACGCAGCTCGAGGGTCCACTGGAAGTTCGCCGCGCCGGCGGCCAGGTGACAGACGACGGGCCGGAGCGCGGGCAGGCTGCGCCCGGCGAACACGCTTCGCGGGTCTTCGGTATAGCCGCCGCTGTTGGCGTGATAGAAGGCGGGGAACAGCTCGCCCTCCCAGTACATGACCTGGCCCGCCGTTTCCTGCACGGCGCCCCACGCGGACGACCCCGGGGCCACGCGTCCGACGAACTGCTGGTGGGCGGTGGACGCGATGATGTGATAGAGCCGCGCGGCGTTGAGCTGGCGGTGATAGGCCGCGTAGGTGCGGGAGGCGATCGCCTGCGCGCGCAGGGCTTCGATCGGCCAGCGCTCGCTGCTCTCCCCGCGCAGCACGCCGACCAGATAGTCTTCCAGCGGCAGCTCGTTGACGACGAGGACACCGGCGTCACCGGTCTTGAGCACGTCGAGGCGCCCCTCGTACTCGCGGCCGTTGACGCGGACGGGCCCGCCGCTGGTGAGCCGGAACCCGGAGGCCCGCCGGCCGTCGATCTCGACGGCGCCGTTGGCCACCACCGGGCGGACGACGTCGGCCCGCCAGCTCCGCGGCCCGCACTCCACGCACGTGCCCATTTCCGTCACGAGCAAGTCGCCGCTCAGCTCGGCGCCGCGGGCGTTGTCGACGATCGCCACCCGGATCATTCCGGAGTCGGGCGCCGCCCAGGCGGCGGCGACGATCACGCTCAGCAGCAGCGCTGCCGGCAGGAGCCGGACGATCACCGGCGGCCGAACACCCAGAAGACCAGCGTGAGCACGAGGCTGACCATAATCGACGTGGCCAGCGGGAAATAGAACGTGAAGTTGCCGCGCCGGACGTAGATGTCGCCGGGCAACCGGCCGATCCACGGCAGACGGCCGGCCAGCACGATCACCACGCCGACCACGGCGATCAGCACCCCGAACACGATCAGCAGCTTGCCGATCTCGCTCATTCGAAGAGGGTCCCCTGCCCCGGGATCGTGGCGGGAGCCTGCCGCTTGCGGTGAGCGTAGGCCCTGGCGGTGAGCCGGCGCCCGGCCGGCGTGCGCACCAGGAAGCCGATCTTGAGCAGATACGGCTCCACCATCTCGATCAGCGATTCCGCCTCGTCGTTGATGGTCGCGGCCACCGCTTCGATGCCCACGGGTCCACCCTGATAGTGATCGATGATGGCGTCGATGAAGCGCAGGTCGAGACGGTCGAGACCCCGCGGATCGACGCCTTCCAACTCGAGGGCCTTGTCGGCGACCGCGCGGCCGATGGCGCCGTCACCGGCGACCTGGGCGTAGTCGCGCACCCGCCGCAGCAGGCGATTGACGATGCGCGGGGTGCCGCGCGAGCGCCGCGCGATCTCGGCGGCCCCTGGCCCATCGATCTGAGCCCCCAGGATCGAGGCCGAGCGCACGACGATGCGGGTCAGCTCCGCCTCCGAGTAGAAGTCCAGGTGATGGAAGATGCCGAAGCGCTCGCGGAGCGGCGCCGAGAGCATGCCCGGCCGCGTCGTCGCGCCGACCAGCGTGAAGGGCGAGAGCCGGTGCTTGATCGAGCGCGCGTGCAGGCCGCGCTCGGTGATGAAGTTGACCGCGAAGTCCTCCATCGCCGGATAGAGCAGCTCTTCCACCACTCGCGGCAAGCGGTGGATCTCGTCGATGAACAGCACGTCCTTCTCGTTGAGGTTCGAGAGGATCCCCAGCAGGTCACCGCCGCGCTCGATGGCCGGCCCCGACGTGGTGACGAGCGTGGTCTGCATCTCGTTGGCGATCACGCCGGCCAGGGTGGTCTTGCCGAGCCCGGGCGGCCCGTAGAGCAGGACGTGATCGACGCACTCCCCACGCTGCTTGGCCGCCTCGACGGAGACCCGCAGGCTCGCCACCGCCTGCTCCTGTCCGACGTACTCCGCGAACGAGCGCGGACGGAGCTGCCGCTCGAACAACGCGTCCTCGGGCGCGGCCGCCCGGCTGAGGATGCGCTCGTCCTGGGGCGCGGTCTCGCTCACGCGCGCGCTCCCGCACCGCGATAGATCTCGTCGAACAGCTCCTCGGCGGTGACGAGGTCGGGGCGGCGCTTGAAGGCGTCGGCGATGAGCTGGGAGGCTTCGGTCGGGCGGTGACCGAGCTGCTTGACGAGCACCTCCCACACCATCTCCTTGACCGCCTCGTCGCCGGGCTCGGGGGTCTTCGGCAGCGGAGCGGGCGGCGCCTGGCCATCACGGGCCAGCGCGAACTTCGCGACCTTGCCCTGGAGCTGGGCCACGATGTTCTTGGCCTTCTGCGGCCCGATGCCCGGCAGCGACCTCAGATATTTCTCGTCTTGCCGCGCCACCGCGGCGGCGATCTCCCCGATCGGCGCGGCCAGCGCCCGCGCCGCCACCATGGGGCCCATGTCCTTCACGGTGATCAGCCTCTCGAAGAACTCCTTGTCCAGCTCGTCGGTGAAGCCGATGAGGACGGGCCGCGGCTGGTCGCGGGTGGCGTGGTAGTGCGTCACCAGCGAGAGCGCGCTCGCCCCGTCGCCGTCGCCGGCGTGGAGGTTCTCGAGCTGCCGGAACACGATGGGAGGCAGGAACACTTCGTAGCCGATGCCGCCGCACTCGAGGATGATCCGGTCCTCGAGCTTGCGCCGCACCCGGCCCGAGAGCGAGGCGATCATGACCAGCGTCCGCCGGCGCGGAGATAGCCGGTGAAGGCCAGGGCCAGCGCGTCGGCCACGTGCGACGGCCGCGGCAGCTCGGCCAGACGAAAGAGCCGCTGCACGCAGTGCTGGATCTGCTCTTTGGACGCGGCGCCGTTGGCGGCCACCGCGCGCTTCACCTCGGCCGGAGCGAGGGTGACGATCTCGACCCCGCGCTGGCGCGCGGCCAGGCACACGACCCCGCGCGCGTGAGCCATCAGGAGCGCGGTGCGCGGAAACCGGTACTCGGTGTAGAGATCTTCGAGGACCATGAGGTCGGGCGCCAGCTTGTCGAGCACGACGTGGATGGCGTCGTAGATCGTCTGGATGCGCGCGGCCAGCGGCAGGCCCGCCGATGTCTCGATCACGCCGGTGTCCACGACGAGCGGCGCCGCCGCGCCCGGCTCGAGCAGGGCCCAGCCGGTGCCGACGAGTCCGGGATCGACGCCGAGCACCCGCGACGGCAGGGCCGCCGGGCGCCGATCAGGCGGCGGAGACGGCTTCGATGACCTCGTCGGGAATGTCGTAGTTCGCGTAGACCGTCTGGACGTCGTCCAACTCCTCCAGCGCCTCGATGAGGCGCAGCACCTGTGGCGCGTCCTTGCCTTCGACGCGAACCGTCGATTGGGGCACGAAGGTCACCTCGGCCTCGAGCACGGGGACCCGCGCGGCCTCCAGGGCGGCCCTCACGGCGTCCATTTCAGCAGGGGCCGTGGTGATCTCGAAAGCTTTTTCGGCCCGACGCATGTCGGTGGCGCCGGCCTCCAGCGCGGGGCCCAGCACGTCGTCCTCGGCGATCTTCTCGGCGTCGACCAGGATGATGCCGCGGCGCTCGAACATCCACGCCACCGCCCCGGAGGCGCCCATGTTGCCGCCGTGCTTCTCGAAGGTGTGGCGGATCTCGGGGGCGGTGCGGTTGCGGTTGTCGGTGAGCACGCGGATCATCACCGCCACCCCGCCCGACGCATATCCCTCATAGGTGATCTCTTCGTACGCCTCGCCGGGCAGCTCGCCGGTCCCCTTCTGGATGGCGCGCTTGATGTTCTCCGCCGGCATGTTGGCCTCCTTGGCCGACTCCATGGCGGCCTTGAGGCGCATGTTGGCCTTGGCGTCGCCGCCGCCGTTGCGGGCGGCCACCGTGATCTCGCGCAGGATCTTGGAGAACAGCTTGCCGCGCTGGACGTCCGTCTTGCCCTTCTTCCGCTTGATCTGCGACCACCGGGAATGACCTGACATTGGCTACCCTCTTTCGTTCGAGACCGCGGTTTTCAATCGGGTCACCCGCACCAGTCGTCGGCGCCGCCGCGCTTCGGCCTCCTGCCACCGCCGCTGCTCGCCCGGCGTCTCCGGGACGAACGACGGCGCCGGCCGAGGCCGGAGGTCGGCCCGCAGGGGTCCGAGGTCGGACCCGAGGTGCACGTAGGTGAGGAACGCCGTGCAGGCGTGGCGGATCTCGCCGCTCCACGGGACCTCGGCCAGCACCTTCACGCCGATCTCGACCGACGAGGTGCCGACGTGGTTGAGCCCGGCCTTGAAGGTCACCACCTCGTGGGTGAAGATCGGCGAGTAGAAATCCATCGCGTCCAGGCACGCGGTCATCACGAGGCCCCGGCAGTAGCGCATCGAGAGGATGCCGCCCGCCTCGTCCAGCTCCATCAGCATCTTGCCCGGGAACATGGTGTTGCCGAACAGCGCGTCCTCGGGCAGCACCGATCGCGAGGACTGGAAGCGCCAGCGAAAGTCCGCGTCGTCGTCGGTGGCGATGTCCTTGACGTGGGCAGCCCGCTCGCCCAGGCGCGCCAGGCGGTGCTCGCGGCGGCCCCGCGCCGCCTCCACCAGGGCCGCCTCCTCGGCGTCGCGCGGGACGATCCGCTCCGTCACCGGACGCGGGCGCGCGTGCTCGTCCACGCTGACGAACACCAGGTGCGAGTTCAGGGTCACGCTGCGCTCGCCGGTGGCGACGTTCTCGCCCCACACCCGCACGCCGACCTCCAGCGAGCTGCGTCCCACGTACTCCACGCGCGCCCGGAGGATGGCGATCTGCCCGACCTTCACGGGATGGAGGAAGTCGAGGTCGTCCATGGCGCCGAGCACGACCGTGCCCCGCGCGACGCGGGCCGCGGCCATGGTGCCGGCCTGGCTGATCCACTGCATCATGCGCCCGCCGTGGATCTGCCCCGGCGCTCCCGCGTGCTCCGGGAACACCCACTGGATCATCTCGAGTGTCGTATCAGCAATCGATGGCATAAGCCCCTGAAACACGAACGCCCCCGGACGACCGACGAGGGGGCACGACCGTTTCTATCATGGACCGCGCGGGGCTCGCAACGCGGGGTCGCGCTCCATGGCCAGCACGGCGGCGAAGGTCTCGACCAGGCTCTCCAGCTCGGGGTTCCCCATCGGGGTCGACAGGCAGCCGAGGCCGGTGATCGAGATCAGCACGCCGTGCTCCAGCAGCCGGCGGACGATGCGTTGCAGACGAGCCGCTTCCTCGGGCGTGGTCCGCGCGCTGCGGTAGTCGGTCACCTCGCGGTCGGTGCCGTGCAGCCGGAAGAGCGAGCCCATGCCGGTGACGCCGCCGGCGACGCCCTCGCGCGCGAAGCAGGCCTCGAGGCTCGCCCGCAGCTTGACGCCCGTCTCGTCGAGCCTGGCGTAGGCGTCCTCGGTCAACAGGCGCATGGCCGCGATCCCGGCCGCCATGGTCACCGGATTGGCGTTGAAGGTGCCGCCGTGCGGCGCCTTCGGCTGTCCGCCCGTGGGATCGAACACCGACATGACGTCCGCGCGCCCGACCACGGCGCCGACCGGAAATCCGCCGCCGATGATCTTGCCGAGCGTGGTCACGTCGGGCGTGATCCCGAGCGCGCCCTGCGCCCCGTGATAGCCCACCCGGAACGAGATCACCTCGTCGAAGATCAGCACAATCCCATGGCGGTCGGTCACCTCGCGCAGCGCGCGCAGAAAGTCGCGCCGCGCTGGCATCAGCCCGACCCGATTGGGTACGGGATCGACGACCACGGCGGCCAGGTGCCTGGCCTCGCGCTCGATGCGGGCGACCGCGTGCTCGGGGTGATTGAACGGCAAGACGACCACGTCCTCGAGGACCGAAGGCGGGGTGCCGAGCGAGTACTCGATGCTCGCCGGCGCGGCGAGGCTGCCCCAGTTCTCGGGCGTGGAGCCGAGACTGACCTCGACGTAGTCGTACGAGCCGTGATAGGCGCCCTCGAACTTGGCGATGCGGGGCCGCCCCGTGAACGCGCGCGCCCCCTTGACCGCCATCATCACGGCCTCGCTGCCCGAGTTCGTGAAGCGCACGTGCTCGGCCGAGGGCACCCGCTCGCACAGGATCGCGGCCAGCTCGATCTCCTCCGGCGTGGGCAGCGGGAACGACGAGCCCTGCGCGAGCCGGCGACTCGCGGCCTCCACGATCGCCGGATGCGCGTGGCCGTGGATGAGCGCGGTGTAGTTGTTCAGGCAGTCGAGCCGGCGATCGCCCTCGACGTCGGTGACGAAGCAGCCCTCGCCTGACGCGGCGTACGGCGGATACGGCGACATGTAGACCGTCGTCCGCGTGTTGCCGCCCGGCATCACGCCTTGCGCCCGCGCGAACAGGTCCGACGACTTCGAGCCCGGCGCGGCCCAGCGACGCGTCTCTCCCAGCGGGGTCGTGGCCATGGAGTCCTCCGCCGGCATTATAATCGGCCGCTAACCATCCACTCGGACGGGCCCGGAGGAGGGCGCCATGGACGTGAGCCGACGGACGTTTCTCACTGGCGGTACCGCCGCCGCGACGCTGGCCGTGACGTCGCGCGCCTTCGCGCAATGGCAGCCGAGCCAGCGCTATCCCGATCCCTCGGTGCAGATCGTCGACGGGAGCTTCGCGCGATACCGACTGGGCCTCGCCAAGGTCGAGCGCCTCGCGACGGGCTTCCGCTGGTCGGAGGGGCCGGTGTGGTTCGGTGACGGACGCTATCTCGTCTGGAGCGACATCCCGAACAATCGCATGATGCGCTGGGACGAGGAGACCGGGCGCGCCAGCGTCTTCCGCAAGCCGTCGAACTTCTCCAACGGCAACACCCGCGACCGCCAGGGACGGCTCCTGAGCTGCGAGCACGGCACCCGGCGGGTGTCGCGCACGGAATACGACGGCACCGTCACCACCGTGGCCGACCGTTACGACGGCAAGCCGCTGAACTCGCCCAACGACATCGTCTGCAAGTCCGACGGCTCGATCTGGTTCACGGACCCGCCCTTCGGCATCCTCGGCTACTACGAGGGCTACATCGCCAAGCCGGAGCTGCCCACCAACGTGTACCGGGTCGACGGCAAGACCGGGCAGATCTCGGTGGCCACCGGCGACGTCAACCGGCCGAACGGCCTGGCCTTCTCCCCCGACGAATCGAGGCTCTACGTGGTGGAGGCCGGCGTCACCCCGCGGGTCATCGTCGTGTTCGACGTGACCGACGGCGGAACCCGCATCGCCAACAAGCGCAAGTTCATCGACGCCGGACCCGGCACCCCGGACGGCTTTCGCTGCGACGTCGACGGCAACCTCTGGTGCGGCTGGGGCATGGGCCAGGAGGGACTCGACGGCGTGTCGATCTTCAACCCGGACGCCAAGCTGATCGGCCGCATCAATCTGCCGGAGCGCTGCGCCAACCTCTGCTTCGGCGGCACCTACCGTAACCGCCTGTTCATGCCGGCCAGCACGTCGCTCTATTCGCTGTACGTCAACACCCAGGGCGCGCCCGGCGGCTAGTGGAGCTCGGGGAATTGGTTGACGTCTCCCGGCGGGGGTCGGCTGGCCTGGGTCCTCAAAAAGAGGAGCTTCGCTCCTTTTTTCTGCGAAATCGGCGCTCGACCCCCGCCGGGAGACGTCAACCAATTCCCCGAGAATCATTAGCTGCGCTCGAACTCTGCTGGCTCAACCCGTCGGCTTGACAGGCTCCGACACCGCCGGGAGAATGCGGCCACTCACGACAAGGAGGACTTTCGCGCGCATGCGATCCGTCGCGCTTGGCCTGGCTCTCTTCTTTCTGGTCGCGGGCGCCGTCACCATGGCGACCGCCGCCGATACGGACACGCTGGTGATCGCGCTCGACACGCTCGGCGCCCAGGTGATGGATCCGATCGCCGACACGCGGGCGCCGCATGCCCACTATCACGCGCCGATCTGGGACTCGCTGGTCGGATTCGATCTCGACAAGGGCGGGATCGGGCCGGGCGTCGCCGAGCGCTGGGAGCGATCCGCCGACGGCAAGGCCTGGACCTTCCATCTCCGCAAGGGGCTGCGGTTCCACAACGGTGACCCCGTGACCGCGCACGACGTCAAGTTCAGCCTGGAGCGGATCATGCTGCCGGAGTCGATCTCGTCCGGCGCCGCCGCGCTCCGGCGCGCGGTGGATCGGATCGAGGTCGTCGACGACCTCACCGTGCGCGTGCACACCAAGGGCGTCATCCCGCACTACGCCGCGAGCCTCTCGCGCGCCGTGTTCATGGAAGGCACGGTGATGCCGAAGAAGTACATCGAGGCCGTCGGCACCAAGGGCTTTCGCGAGAAGCCGATCGGCAGCGGGCCCTGGAAGTTCGTGCGCAGCGTGCCCGGCGACCGCATCGACTTCGAGGCCGTGGACTACCCCCACTGGCGCGGGACCCCGCAGTTCAAGCGGCTCACCCTGCTGCTCATTCCCGAGCAGAGCACGCGCCTGGCCATGGTCCGCACCGGCGAGGCGGCGATCGCCAGCATCGGTCCCGACGCGCTCAAGGACGTGCGGGCCGGCGGCATGAAGGTCGTCACGGTGCCGGGGACCATGCAGGCCATCTATCAGTTCTGGGGACTCTATCGTCCCGAGGTGAAG
Organism: Candidatus Acidiferrum sp.; assembly: GCA_035317605.1. GTDB lineage: Bacteria > Methylomirabilota > Methylomirabilia > Rokubacteriales > CSP1-6 > DATHGT01. The sequence goes on from DATHGT010000051.1 coordinate 18,626, forward strand.
GGCTCGCCCCTCACCGACGTGCGCGTGCGCGAGGCGCTGTCTCTCTCCATCGATCGGCAGCAGATCATCGACCACGTCATGGCCAAGGAAGCGCGCTGGTCGCTGCCCTTCACGGTCTACCGGTACTCGATCGACCTCACGCTTCCGCGCTGGGAAGACTGGTCGAAGACCGCGCTGCGCTACGACCTGCCGCGGGCCAAGAAGCTCCTGGCCGAGGCCGGCTATCCGAACGGCTTTCGCCTGACCTTCTGGAATACCGCCCTGCCGGGCACGCCGTTCATGGTGCAGATCGGCGAGGCGGTGGCCGGCTTCTGGGAGAAGCTCGGCGTGAAGGTCGACATGAAGACGGTGGAGTGGGGCGTCTTCGACCCCATGACTCGCGGCGAACAGAAGAACCTCATCGGCACCGCCTCGATGTTCCGCACGGCGGGACGGCCGGAGCCCTCTCCGCGGTACCAGGGCACCCTGACCTCCAAGGGCGTCCAGCACCTCCTCGGTGATCCCAACAACTGCCCCGCGCTCTGCCAGGAAGCGGACAAGGCCTACGAGGCCGTGGTGAGCGAGCGTGACGACGCCAAGCGGCTGGCCGCCACGGACCGGATGATCGACCTCGCCGCGAAGTCGTGGACGGTGGTGCCGATCATCGAAGGCATGGGGTACTGGGCCGTGAATCCCAAGCGCGTGGGTTACTTCAAGCCCATTCCCGGCCGCCACGAATTCGGCGACGTCGCCGAGCGCATGCCCCGCCCGGAGCAAAAGCCCTGGCCTTGATTAATATGGGGGGGAGCGGGCGCCGCTCCTCCCCCAAGCCCCCCCACCGCTCGCCCATGTCGCCGGTGGCTTGAACGTGCAGCGGTACATTTTGCGGCGGCTGCTCCAGGGCGTGGTGTTGCTGTTCGTGCTGGCCATCATCGTCTTCGCGCTGGCGAGGGTGACCGGCAATCCGGCGGACCTCATGTTGCCCGACGACGCCAGCGCCGAGGATCGCGCCGATCTCATGCGGACGCTCGGTCTCGACCGGCCGCTCCACGAGCAGCTGTGGACATTCCTCAGCGGCGCCGTCCGTGGCGACCTCGGCCGCTCGATCCGCTATCGCAAGCCCGCGGTCGAGGTCTTCTTCGAGCGCCTGCCCAACACGCTCACGCTGGTGCCGCTGGCTCTGTTGGGCGCGGTGCTCGTGTCGATCCCGCTGGGCCTGCTCGCCGCCGTCTACCGCGGCACGATGATCGATCGCGTCTGTAGCACCGTGGCCGTGCTGGGCATCGCGACCCCGTCGTTCTGGCTCGGGATCGTGCTGATCTACGTCTTCAGCATCACGCTGGGCTGGCTGCCCTCCGCCCGGATGGGCGGCCCGACCCACTACATCCTGCCCGTCATCACGCTCAGCGCGTTCCTGGTGGCCGGGATGATGCGGCTCGTTCGCTCGAGCGTGCTGGAGGTGCTCGACAGCGAGTTCGTCAAGCTCGCACGGATCAAAGGGTTGTCCTCGACGGTCGTCCTCTGGAAGCACTGCCTGCGCAACGCGCTGATCCCCGTGGTCACCCTGTTCGGCGTGTTCTTCGCGCTGCTGGTGACGGGAGCGATCGTGACCGAGACGGTGTTCGCGTGGCCCGGCGTCGGGCGCCTCGCCTACGAGGCGGTGATCTTCCGCGACTACCCGCTGCTCCAGGCGTTGATCCTGCTGAAGGCCATCATCGTGCTGAGCGTGAACCTCGCGGTGGACGTGCTCTACGCCTACCTCGATCCCCGCGTGCGGTACGCCTGAGCGTGAGCCGAGTCGAAGCGCCGACGGCGGTGGCGGTCGCGGGGGCCACGGACGAGCGCCCGCGGCTCGATCTCTCGCGGCTGCCGTGGGCGGCGTTCGCGATCATCGCGCTCATGACGCTGGTGGCGATCCTGGCCCCCCTCATCGCGCCCCACTCGCCCACCGAGCAGTCGCTGCCCGACAAGCTCATGCCGCCCGCGTGGCAGGAGGGCGGCAGCGCCAGACACCTTTTGGGGACGGACCTGCTCGGGCGCGACGTGCTGAGCCGCCTCGTCTACGGGGCCCGCGTGAGCATGACCGTGGCGCTGGCCGCGCTCCTGGCCGGCGGCGGCATCGGACTCATGCTCGGCATCCTCTCCGGCTACGTCGGCGGCCGGGTGGACGCATTCATCATGCGGGTGGTCGACGCCACCCTCACCTTCCCCACGATCCTCATCGCGCTGCTGCTCACGGTGAGCCTGGGCCAGGGACTCCGGACGATCGTGATCGCGGTCACCGTCATCATCTGGGCGCGCTTCGCCCGGATCGTCCGCGGCGAGGTGCTGACCGTCAAGGCGCGTGACTTCGTGGCCCTGGCCCGGGTCCACGGCTGCTCGCACCTGCGCATCATGGCGATCCACATCGTCCCCAACGTGATGAACACGTTCATGGTGCTGCTCACCCTGCACATCGGGTTCGTGATCGTGGTGGAGGCGTCGCTGTCCTTCCTCGGCGCGGGCATCGCCCCGCCGACCCCGTCGTGGGGACAAATGGTGGCCGACGGACGCGGCCACATCGCCGGCGCCTGGTGGCTCTCGGTGGTGCCGGGGGTGGCGATCCTGCTCGTGGTGCTGGCCTTCAACCTCTTCGGCGACTGGCTCCGCGACTGGCTGGATCCCCGCCTGCGCCAGCTGTGAGCCTCCTCGAGGTCCGCAACCTCCACACGCACCTGACCACGCGCTGGGGCGTGGTGCGAGCGGTCGACGGGGTGAGCTTCACGGTCAGCGAGGGCGAGACGCTCGGGCTCGTGGGCGAATCCGGCTCGGGCAAGACGATGACCGCGCTCTCGCTGTTGCGGCTCGTCCCCGAGCCCGCGGCCCGGATCGTGGAGGGACAGATCCTCCTCGACGGCGACGATCTCGTCCCCAAGAGCGAGCGCGAGATGCGCCGGGTGCGCGGGCGACGGATCTCCATGATCCTTCAGGACCCGCAGACGTCGCTGAACCCGGTGTTCACCGCGGGCGCCCAGATCGTCGAGGCGCTCCGCGCCCTGCGCGCGGGCGACCGGCGGAGTCTCTGGCGACGCGCCGAGGAGGCCCTGCGACAGGTCCGGGTGGCCGCGCCCGCGCAGCGCCTGCGCGATTATCCACACCAGATGAGCGGCGGCATGAAGCAGCGGGTGGTGGGCGCCATCGCGCTGGCCGGCGAGCCTCACCTGCTGATCGCCGACGAGCCCACGACCGCGCTCGACGCCACCATCCAGCTCCAGTACCTGACCCTGCTGCGGGACATCCAGCGCCGCACGCGGCTCGGCATGCTGTTCATCACCCACGACTTCGGGATCGTCGCCCGCATGTGCGACCGGGTCGCCGTGATGTACGCCGGGCGCATCGTCGAGAGCGGCCCCGTGCGCGTGATCTTCCGCGAGCCGCGACACCCGTACACCGAGGCGTTGATGGCCTCGGTGCCGAGGCTCGACGAGACCGTGAAGCGGCTGCCGTCGATCGAGGGTCAGCCGCCCGCGCTCCACCGCTTGCCCGCGGGCTGCCGGTTCGCACCGCGCTGCGCCTACGCCGACGAGCGCTGCCGTCGCGAGTACCCGCCCACGTTCGCGCTCGGCCCCGCGCACGAGGCCGCGTGCTGGAGGGGCGCGCCATCGCCGACGAGCCGCTGATCCGAGCCGAAGCGCTCACCAGACACTTCCCGGTCACCACGGGACTGCTGATCGCGCGGACGACGGGACACGTCAAGGCCGTCGACGGGATCGACTTCACGATCGGGCGCCAGGAGACGCTGGGGCTCGTCGGTGAGTCCGGGTGCGGCAAGACCACGGCGGCCCGGCTCGTACTGCGGTTGGAGCGCCCGACCGCCGGCCGCGTCGTGCTCGACGGTCGCGACGTCCACGCGCTCAGGGGCGAGGCGCTCGCCGACTACCGCACGCGCGTGCAGGCGGTGTTCCAGGACCCGTGGTCGTCGCTGAATCCGCGCCGGCGCGTCCGCGACACGATCGCCGAGGCGTTGATCGTCAACCGCCGGGTCACCGCCACGGACGTTCGCGAGCGGATCGCGGAAGTGCTCGAGCAGGTCGGGCTGCCCGCGGACGCGGGCGGCCGCTATCCCCACGAGTTCAGCGGCGGCCAGCGCCAGCGCATCGCGCTGGCCAGCGCGCTCGCCTCGCGGCCCGAGCTGATCATCCTCGACGAGCCGGTGTCCGCGCTGGACGTCTCGATCCGCGCCCAGATCATGAACCTGCTCAAGGACCTGCAGGAGCGAGAGCGCCTCGCCTACCTGCTGGTCGCCCACAACCTGGCCACGGTGCGCTACATCGCGCACCGTACCGCGGTCATGTACCTGGGCCGGATCGTCGAGCACGCCGAGACCGGCGCGCTCTACCGAAACCCACACCATCCCTACACGAAGGCCCTCTTCGCGGCCTCGCTGCCCGCCGATCCCGATGCGCCCCGCGAGGACACCGTGCTCACCGGCGAGGTGCCGTCGCCGATCGATCCGCCCGCGGGCTGTCATTTCCACCCGCGCTGCCCGGCGGCCATGGAACAATGTTCGCGGATCGCGCCGGCGCTCAAGGCGGTGGCGCCGGACCATCTCGTGTCCTGTCATCTGTATTGACGGGGAGGACCTTCGATGCTGAACCTCGGCTCGATCAACTTCGCCGAGGTGATGGCCACCATCGCAGCCTCGCCCAGGCCCGTGAGCATCCTCTGGCAGACGGACGACACGGTCGCGTTCGTGGCTCGTGGCCGGGTGGGGCGCAGCGAGTTTCACGTCGACCCGAGCGACGAGGTCATGTACATGGTCAAGGGCGACATGGCCCTGCACTACCGGACACCCGAAGGTGAGGAGAAGATCCTCACCGTCCGGGAGGGCGAGATCATGCACTGCCCGGCGGGCACCCCGCACTCGCCGCGCTTCGCGCCCGACGCGTTCGTGCTCGTGATGGAGCGCAAGCGCCGCCCGGACGAGCGCGACCGGTTCCTCTGGTACTGCGCGGGCTGCGGCACCGAGCTCTACGAGGCCGTCCGTCACGTCACCGACTACCGCGACGACCCGGTCTCTCGCGTCTACGAGGAGTTCTACGGGAGCGAAGCCAACCGCACGTGCTCAGCTTGCGGTCAGGTCGCCCCGCGGCTCAGGTAGCCCCTTTTCCCTTGCCAAATACATGGTTGGGCGGTAGAAGGTACGGGGCCACGGGGCAAACCTTGACCACACGTCGCGCGCTCAAATGGTTGGTCGTCCTCACGGTTCTCGCGAACCTGCTGGGGGCGTCACTGGCCTGGGCCCAGGACATCGGGTCCGACATCTTGGTCACCAAGACGGGACCGAGCGAGGCGGCGGCCAACACCAACGTGTCGTTCACGATCACCGTGACCAACCTCGGTCCCGACGCCTCCGCGCCTGTCAGGCTGACCGACAACGTCACCGGTGGCTGGTCGTTCTTCTCGTTCGCTCAGAACACCGGCCCGACCTTCATCTGCTCAAATGTTCCAGCGCCAGGCGACACCAGCGGCTTAGTCGACTGCACCGCCGTCACCATGTTGAGCGGAGAGTCCGCGCAGTTCACGATCACCTTTCATATCCCGTCCGACACGCCCCCGGGCACGGCCTTCACCAATATCGCAACGGTCTCGAGTGCGACGGATCCGAACGACGAGAACAACAGTAGCGTTGCGGCGGTTTCGACGCCGGCGCCCCCCCAAGCCGACGTGGCGGTCACGAAGACGGGACCGTCGGTGGCGGGGCCCAACACCGACGTCGTCTACACCATCGTCATCAACAATGTCGGACCGAGCGCGGCCACGACGGTCCAGTTGAACGACCTGCTGTCGGGTGGGCTCACCTTCGTCTCGGTCTCGCCGAGCGGCGGCTGCACCGCGCCGGCTCCGGGCTCCGGCGGAACCGTCACGTGCAACATCGCCGCGCTCAGTGCCGGCGCGTCGGTCACGTACACGCTGACCGCCCACACCCCGTTCGCGTCGACCGGAACCCTGATCCAGAACACCGCGACGGTGTCGGCGGCGACCTCCGACCCGAATCCCGAGAACAATTCCTCCACGACGGCGCTCACCATATCGGATATCGACGTGTCGGTGGCGAAGACGGGGCCCGCCACGGTGGACGTGGGGGCCACCATCACCTACACGTTGACGGTCTCGAACGGCGGGAGCAGCGAGGGCCCGACGGCGATCAACGTCCAGCTCAGCGATACCCTGCCGCCCAATACGACGTTCGTGTCGCTGATCCAGAACAGTGGTCCGTTGCCCGACTCTCCGTGCTCGACACCGCTCGTCGGCGGGACCGGCACCATCACCTGCGTCTTCTCGACGCTGGCCAGCGGGGCCTCGGCGACGTTCACGCTCGTGCTCCAGGTCGGCGATACGACCTCGATCACGAACACGGCGACGGTCAGCACCGACAGCCCCGATTTTGATCTCTCCAACAACACGGCCAGCGTCACCACGTCGGTCAACACCAGCGCCGACGTCGGGGTGACAAACAGCGGTCCGGCGACGGCCAACGCGGGATCGGACCTCACCTACACCGTCACCGTGACCAACGCGGGTCCCTCCACCGCCATGGACGCGGGCCGCGCGAGTCGCGCGTTGGCGCCAGCGTCGACGGTCACCCTGACCGATACTCTCCCGCCCAACACCACGTTCGTGTCGCTGAATCAAACCTCCGGGCCGACCTTCTCGTGCGCGACCCCGGCCGTGGGCGCCGGCGGCACCATCACGTGCACGATCGCCGCCTTGGCGCCGGGGACGTCGGCGACGTTCGTGATCACGCTGCGGCTGGGCTCGGGGACGGCCGCGGGCACCACCGTGTCGAGCACTGCCAGCGTCACCTCGGCCACCTCTGATCCGAACCCCACGAACAACCAGTCGACGAGCAACACCACCTCCACGGTCAGCGCCGACGTGAGCGTGTCCAAGACCGGGCCGGCCGCGGTCGCCGCGGGCTCGAACGCGACCTACACGGTGGTCGTGGCGAACGCGGGTCCCTCCGACGCCGCCAGCGTGTCGCTCTCCGACACGCTGCCGCCCGGCACCACGTTCGTCTCGCTCACCCAGACAGCCGGGCCGACGTTCGGGTGCACGACGCCCGCCGCCGGCGGCACCGGGACCATCACGTGCGCGATCGCCGCGCTGCCCGCCGGTGGGTCGTCGACGTTCAGCCTCGTGGTGAAGGTCGCGTCCGGGGCCACCGGCACCATCAGCAACACGGCCACCGTCACCGCGTCGACCGCCGATCCGAATGGAGCGAACAACTCCTCGACGACCAGCGCCACGGTCTCGACGGGCGCCGATGTGGGCGTGGTGAAGACGGGGCCGGCCGCCGCTCCCGCGGGCACCAACGCCACCTACACCGTCACGGTGAGCAACGCCGGTCCCGCCGACGCCGCGAGCGTGGTGCTGTCCGACACCGTGCCGGCCGGGACCACGTTCGTCTCGGCGACGCCGACCTCAGGGCCGGCCGCCTCGTGCACCACGCCCCCGGTCGGCGGCACCGGCACGATCACCTGCACGATTCCCGCGCTGCCGGCCGGCGCCTCGGCGACGTTCAGCCTCGTGGTCAACGTGTCGGCCGGGACCACGGGCTCCATCACCAACACGGCGACCGTCACCGCGTCGACCAGCGATCCGAACGCCGCGAACAACTCCTCGACCGTCACCACCCCCGTCACCGGCGCCGACGTGAGCGTGACCAAGACGGGCCCGGCCACGGCCAGCGCGGCCACCAACGTCACCTACACCCTCACGGTCGCCAACGCCGGCCCCGCGGCCGCGGCCACCGTGTCGCTCTTCGATACGGTGCCGAGCGGGACCACGTTCGTCTCACTGACCCAGGGGACGGGGCCGACCTTCACGTGCACGACCCCCACGGCGGGCAGCACGGGAACGATCACGTGCACGATCGCGTCGCTGGCGGCCGGGGCCTCGGCGACGTTCAGCCTCGTGGTCAACGTGTCGGCCGGGACCACCGGCACCATCACCAACACGGCCACCGTGACCGCGTCGACCAGTGATCCGAACACCGCGAACAATTCCTCGACGGCCACCACCTCCGTCGGGGGGGGCGCCGACGTGAGCGTCACGAAGACGGGCCCGCCCTTCGTGGCCACGACGGTCAACGCCACGTATTCGGTCACGGTCTCGAACGCCGGTCCGGCCGCCGCCGCCACCGTGTCGCTCTCTGACCCGCTGCCGGCCGGGACCACGTTCGTCTCGCTGACCCAGGGGACGGGGCCGACCTTCGCGTGCACGACGCCCGCGGCGGGCGCCACCGGAACGATCACGTGCACGATCGCGTCGCTGGCGTCCGGCGCGTCGGCGGCGTTCGCGATCGTGGTGAACGTGTCGGCCGGCGCCTCGGGCACCATCACCAACACGGCCACCGTCACCACGACCACGACCGATCCGGTCGCGGCGAACAACAGCGCCAGCACGACGGCGACGATCGCCCCTGGCGGGGCTGACCTCAGCGTCACCAAGACCGCCGGGACGCCCAATCCCACCGGGAACATCACCTTCTCGATCGTGGTCACCAACCTGGGGCCGGCCGTCGGCCAGGGCGTCGTGGTGACCGACGTCCTGCCCGGGGGCACCACGTTCGTTTCCGTCACGAGCACCCAAGGCAGCTGCACGAGCGGCTCGACCGTGAGCTGCGCCATCGGCACGTTGCCCGTGGGCGGCTCGGCGACGATCACGCTCGTGGTGACCATCCTCAGCAACGCGGTCGTCGCCAACACCGCCACCGTATCCGCCGCCAGCGTCGACCCGAATCTGGCCAACAACTCGAGCACGGCGCTCGCCGGCGCGGCGACGATTCCCACCCTCTCGCCGGCGACCTTCGGGCTGCTCGCGCTCCTGCTCACCGCGGCCGGCTTCTGGGTGCTGCGGCGCCGGCGTCCCGCTTCCTCTCGCTGATCTCGCCGCACCGTCGCCACGCCGTTTCTCGCCGAGCGCGGGCCTGACGTCACGACTCCGCACGCTCCTGGCCGTCGGAGCCGGGATCGCGGCCGCCCTCATCTACGGAGGCCAGTTCGTGGCCACCCGCTGGAGCATGCTCGGCACCCTGACGCCGTGGGACCTGGCGGCCCTCCGCTTCGCCGTCGCCGGCGCGGTGCTGCTTCCGATCCTCGTGCGCCACGGACTCGGCGACGCCGCGGGGATCGGATGGGGCCGCGCCCTCGTGCTGGCGATCACCGCGGGAGGGCCATACACGCTGATCCTCTACGCCGGGCTCGCGCTGGCCCCCGCCGGTCATGGCGCCGTCATCGTCACGGGGGCGACGCCGCTGGTCAGCACCCTGCTCGTCTGGCTCCTGCTCGGCGACCGCCCGTCACGCGCTCGGCTGGGCGGCCTACCGCTGATCCTGGTCGGGCTCGTCTTCGTGAGCTGGCCGGGCCTTCGCGGCGGTCACACGACCTGGATCGGAGACGTGCTGTTCGCGGCGGACGCGATGCTGTGGGGACTCTTCACCGTGCTCGCGCGCCACTGGCGCGTGGACCCGATCCGCGGAACGGCGGTCGTGTGGAGCGTGGCCCTCACCTATCTGCCGATCTACTTCCTGGTGTGCGGCGCGCGTCTGGTCGCGGCTCCGCCCGGCGAAGTGCTGTTCCAGGCCGTGTACCAGGGCCTGGGGGTGGCCATCGCCGCGCTGGCGCTCTACGCCTGGGCCATCCGCGTGCTGGGAGCGGCGGCGGCGTCGCTGTTCATGCCGCTGGTCCCGATCTTCGGCGTGCTGCTCGCCATCCCCGTGCTCGGCGAGATTCCGACCACGATCCAGCGCGTGGGCATCGTGGCCGTCAGCGCCGGCATGGTCCTCGCCGCCTGCGTCAGCCCGCGATCAGGCGCCCGATGATGACGACGGCGGCGCCGCCGCCGAGGACGAGCCGGGCGGAGTTGATATGGTAGGCTTCGCGGGCACGATCTCGCTCGGAACGAGGAGGCGATCATGACGGCGATCACGCTCGGCGAGGTGACGATCAGCTCGGTCGTGGAGATCGATCGCTCGTCGTTCCCCACCCCGTCGATGCTGCCCGACTCCACGGCCGACGGCGTGGCGCGCCACTGGTCGTGGCTCAAGCCCCACTTCTTCGACGAGCGGACCGGCGACATCGGCTCGCGCATCCAGACCTTCGTCGTCCGCACGCCCGAGCACCTCGTCCTCATCGACACCTGCGTGGGCAACGACAAGCCGCGCGAAGAGGTCGCCCTGTGGCACCGGCGGCAGGGCACGTGGCTCGACGACCTGGGTGGAGCCGGCGTCGCTCCCGAGCGGGTGGACCTCGTGATCTGCACGCACCTGCACATCGACCACGTGGGCTGGAACACGCGCCTGGTCGACGGCCGGTGGATCCCGACCTTTCCCAACGCCACCTATCTGTTCGCCGGGGAGGAGTGGGACTACTGGCGCCACGAGCGGGACGCCTGCATCGCCGACAGCGTGGTGCCGGTCGTCGAGGCCGGGCGGGCCCGCCTGGTCGAGTCGGACCACGTGGTCGATCGGTGGCTCAGGTTCGAGCCGACGCCCGGCCACACACCCGGCCACGTGTGCGTGCGCCTGACCACGGGCGCGGGCGAGGCCGTGTTCTCCGGCGACCTCATGCACCGGGTGGTCCAGGTGGCCGAGCCCCAGTGGTCGAGCCGCTTCTGCTACGACGGCAAGCGCGCCGCCGTCACGCGCCGCGCGTTCGTCGAGCGGCACGCGGACACGGGAACCCTGATCCTCGCCGCCCACTTTCCCCGCCCGGGCACGATCGTTCGCGCGGACGGAGGCCATCGCTTCGTCCCCGCGTGAGGTGAATCCATGAACGACGAACTCTGCTGGATGACCGCGGTCGATCTCGCCCGCGCGATCGCGCGGAAGAAGGTCTCGCCGGTGGAAGTGCTGGACGCGGTGCTGGCGCGAATCGAGAAGCTGTCGGCGCTGAACGCGTACGTCACGCTCGACGACGGCGCCCGCCGGGCCGCGAAAGCGGCCGAGCGCGCGCTGACCAAGCGCTCGGCGAAGCTCGGGCCGCTCCACGGGGTGCCGTTTTCGGTGAAGGACCTGGTCAACACCAAGGGCGTGCGCACGACGTTCGGCACCCCGCTCTATCGCGACAACGTCCCCGCCGAGGACGCGCCGATCGTGGAGCGGCTGAAGGCGTCGGGCGCCATCATGGTCGGCAAGACCAACACGCCCACGCTCGGCTGGGTCGGCATCACCGACAACCTCGTCTTCGGCCTCACCCGCAACCCCTGGAACCTCGACCGCACGCCGGGCGGCTCCTCGGGCGGGGCGGCGGCCGCGGTCGCCGCCGGGCTCGGGCCACTGGCTGTGGGCACCGACGGCGGCGGCTCCATCCGCAAGCCCGCCGCATTCTGCGGCATCTTCGGCCTCAAGCCGACCTACGGGCGGATCCCCATTCATCCGCACGGCGCGTCGTGGAGCTTCTCGCACCTGGGTCCGATGACCCGCACGGTGCACGACGCCGCGCTGATGATGAACGCCTGCGCGGGGGCGGACCCGCGCGATCAGTACTCGCTGCCCGCCGACGGCGTCGACTACGTCCGGGCGCTGAGGGGGAGCGTGAAAGGACTCCGCGTGGCGTACAGCGAGACGCTGGGCTTCGCCCCGGCCGTCGATCCCGAGGTCCGCGCGGCCACCCGCGCCGCCGCGGCCACGTTCAGGACGCTCGGGTGCCGGGTGGACCACGTGAATCCCGGCTGGCCGTCGCCGTACGCGTGCTGGCGGGCGATCTTCCTCGGCGGCATCGGCGCGCGGCTCGCGCCCTACCGGGATCGCCGAGACGAGATCGATCCGGGCCTCCGGCCCATCGTCGACGAGGCGCTCGCGATGCCGCCGACCGCCTACGTGGACGCGTGGTTCGCGCGCAACGCCTGGGCCGAGAACACCCGCCGGCTCTTCGCCAAGTACGATCTCCTGCTCTCGCCTGTCGTGGCGACGGCGGCGTTCGAGCACGGCATCCTCTACCCGAGCACGATCGACGGCCAGTCGGTCTCGCGCGAGGCATCGAGCGCGTTCACGTTCCCGTTCAACATGACGGGCGAGCCCGCGGCGTCGGTGCCGTGCGGCTTCACGCGCGACGGGCTGCCCATCGGGCTTCAGATCGTCGGCCGGCGCTTCGACGACGTCACCGTGCTCCGTGCGAGCGCGGCCTTCGAGGCCGCGCTCGCCTGGAATGACCGCCGCCCACCGGTCTAGGAGAGCCGACCCTTCCCCACCGATGGCCGGCGCTCACAGGCGGAACGGTCGGTGTCGACATCGGCGGGGATCACGATCTATTGTCTGGCGCCTTTGGCCCCCACTCTCTCCGAGGGAGGTCTCCCATGAACAAGCCGGCGACGTGGTCCTCGCGCTGGCGATCGCCAACACGAACTCGAAGGTCGCTTTCAGCCCCGAGTACTACGGCTTCCGCATCGCCCCCGGCAATTCTGGTTGCTGCCCGTAGCCAGAGCGCGACGCGCGCCTCGCGCGCGCCCCGTCCGAGGCTCGAGCCGATCTGGCGCGATGGCCTCTACGCCCACGCGTCCCACATGCGGGCGGCGAACGCGAGCGAGAGCTCGACGTCCTCCTCGAGCATGTAGCGTCCTGCGGCCAGCGCCTGCGCCGCCGCCCGGACGCGCGCCAGGTAGTCCTCGCGGGAACCGTAGCGCTCCGCGATCGAGACACGCGGGTCGCCCGTCGACTCGCGCTCGGCGCGGGTGCGCGGAAACGGCAGCGTGGCCCCCGCGAAGTACAGCATCTGCTCGGCCCCGCCGATGTCGGGGTGGCGAAGGTTCCAGCCGGTGTGGGTGGCCAGCGGCACGGTGACCTCGGGGACGGCGACGCCGGCCCGCTCGTTGCCGTCCTCGTCGACCGCGCTCACGCGCGTGCCGTACGCCGCTGCCGGCCGCGGCGGCAGCGTGCTCCAGTCCTGACGCTGAGGCCTGGGATGATGCCGCGGGTAACACGCGGCGAGGATGCGATCGAACGTCTTGGCCAGCTCGTCGGGATCGACGGCGGTCCCGTCGGAGAGGCGCGGGTGACGGCTGGGCGGCGGGGCGATGCCCTCGGTGACCCACCGGTCCAGGTTCGCCAGGCCCGCCCGCAGGAGGCGACCGTAGTTCACCACGCTGCGCGGGTGCCGCGAGCGCTCGGTCCAGCCGCGCACGTCGGCGGCGGGGGGCACGTCGTCGATGGGCGGCCACGCGCCGAACGCGTGCTCGGTACCGGTGAAGTGATAGACGCGCACGTCGGGACCGGGGTCGACGTCCTCCACGCCCGCGGCGTCGGTGTGGACCAGCGACGCGTCCCCCCGGTGATACTCGAACGACGTGTTGGTGAAGAACACCTTGAGTCCGCCGCGGGGCCTGAGGTGGCGGGGCTCATAGTGGTCCATCATGGCCCCGCGGTCTTTCGAGTTCTGGCCGAAGCGGTCGTTGAACTCGCCGAGCATGGCCCCGGCTACGTTGGCGATGATCCCGTCGAACACCCGGCGGCCGGCCTCGTCGACGTTGACGTCGTGGTGGATCATCGTGCGCAGCAAGCGGCCCGTCTGCGAGCGGCCGTAGGCGTAGGCGTGGCGCAGCGTTCCCGGGGCGGGGTTGCCTTCGTCGGCGCCACCGTGGCGGAGCCACGCCGCGCAGTCACGCAGCGCCACCATGCCGAGAGAGACCAGGCGCGCGCCGATGGCACTGTACCCGACCTGATAGAGCCGTCCGCGGGCGAATCCGCCGTCGAGGTGAATGTGCCGCGGGTCCGGCACCACGCGCCCGCCGTCGAGGCGCGCGAAGCGCCAGCGGGAGCGCGCGATGACCTCGGGCTCACCGTCCGGCTGGTCGCGGACGACCAGTACGGCGTCACGCTCGTCGAGGTCCGCCGCTTCGTACGGCGCGTGGCCGCGGTCGGAGAGCAGGAAGTGCGGGACGTCGATGGGCGCCTGGAGCTGCAGATAGACGCGCCCCTTCAACCGCTTCCCGTCGGCGTCGAGCGCTTCCGGCGCGTCCAGACGCAGGAGGCCGTGGACACCGGACGGCAGGTCGCACTGCCAGCCGCACGAGACCACCGTCCACCCGCGTCGCATCAGCCAGCCGTCGCCGGCGTCGACCGGAGGGTGAGGGTCGCTGTCGACGCCGAGGGTGGGCCGCGGGGCGTGGTTGAAGTTGGGCAGGCTCACGACGTTGCCGCGATTCACGACGTCGACGAGCAACCGACCGCTCGTGCGCGCCCGGTCGACGGGGACCAGGACCGACACGTCCGCCGCGCAGGCCACGCGCCCGGCGGCGTCGCGGGGCGCGAGCGAGATATCCGTGATCGCGGCGTTGGCCGGGCTGGCCGGATCGACGGCCAGGTGAATGCGGCCCCTCAGCTCCTCGTAGGGGCCGACGTCGCCGAACGCTCGCCCGCCGGCGAGCGGCCGGCGCACCAGGATTTCGAATCGCGTGACTGGCATACGGTCCTCCGGGAGGTCAACGAGGAAACGAACGGGGCGATCAGCGGCGCTTGGACGCGCCCCGCGCCTGACGCCACCACTCCTTGACCTCGCTCAGGTGACGGTGCTCGTGGTGCCATCCGGGGACGGGCAGCCAATCCACGACCGTGTACTCGTGCGAGGGATCGCGCAGCGACTCGAGCGGCAAGCGCCCGAGCCACTCGATGACGTTCTCGTGGGCGCGCTGCATGCGCCGGAGCACGGCGGCCAGGCCGAGCCGGCGTGCCGCACCGACGGTTCGCGCGTTGAAGCGGTCGGCGTCAGCCATGCCCCGGAACCAGACGATCTGGTCCCCGCGTCCGCGCGCGATGAGCCGGAAGCGGCGCACGGTCTCCTCGTCGCAACTCATCAGATGGGCCAGCAGGTCCTTGACGGACCACTGGTCGATCGTCCGGGGCCTGACGATCTCGGGCTCGGGCATCCGCTCGACGAACGCCAGCGTCGACCGACGCACCGCCTCGATGCGACGGATGGCCTGTCGCCGCCAGCTCGCCAGAGACCCGGACGGAGCCTTCGCCATGACGGCCCGACGTTAGACGAAGCGTGGCCGGCGGTCAACCGCTCGACCTCGCTCGCGCTCGAACGCCGATCGGCGCCAGTGAGCTTTTCGCCCCATCGAGGAGCGGCGGTGATCAGGCGTCCGGGGTCGACGGGAGCGGTCGCGCGACGCGGAGCAGGAGCATGTGCATGAAGCGGAAGTACGCGTCGAAGGCGGCCGGGTAGAGCGGCCACCGAAAGCGCCGATCGACGAGGGCGATGCCCTCGAGGAGCAGGCTGAGACCTCGCACGATCCAGAAGTGATGGGTACGCCGGACCCGCCGTCCGTAGCGGCGCAGCCGCGCAGGGGCGAGCCGGCCGCCCGCGAACGCCTCCACGCACGTCTGGGCGGCGAGCTTGGCGCTCAGGAATCCGCAGATGTAGCCGCCCCCGGTCAGCGGATTGAGCATGCCCGCGGCGTCCCCGATCACCAGGCAGTTCTCCCATTGGAACCGGGAGACGGTGATCGCGGGAATGACGCCGCCGAGCTTGCGGACCACGCGCCGTCCCCGAAGGTCGTCGCGCGACTCCACGAACTCATCGAGCAGGCCGCGCAACGGGGGGCCGTCGGCGGCCGCCCACCGGATCAGGCCCACGTTGACGTGGTCGCTCTTGGGAAACACCCAGTAGTAGCCGAAGGGCAGCCGGCGCCGGTCGAGAGCGATCTCCAGGGCGTCGAATTCCCCGGGCCGGATGGCCAGATCGTACTCGACGCCGACCCAGCGCACGGTCTTGCGAGCCTCGAGACCGGGAATCGTGCGAAACGCGAGGGAGTGCGGTCCGTCGGCGAAGACGAAGACGTCGGCCTGCACCTCACACAGGCGGCCCGTCCCGGTCTCCTCGTAGCGGACGAGACGCTCCGACGGGCGGACCTCCTTCACCAGCGCGGAGGTGCGCAGGCTGGCGCCGGCCTTGACCGCGCGCTCGGCCAGGTACCGATCGAGGTCCGAGCGCTTGATGGTGACGTACTGGGTGGTGGGAAAGCGCCACTCGCGGACCTTGCCCGAGACCACCAGCCGGCACGCGGTGAGCTGCCGCTCGATCACGCTCTCGGGAAGCGACGCGTAGCGCGGAACCTCGATGTGCATGCCGCCGCCGCACACCGTGCTGGCGCCCGGCACCGGATCCCGCTCCAGCATGAGCACGCGCAGGCCGGCGCGGGCCAGCCGTTCGGCGGCGAACGAGCCCATCGGCCCGGCGCCGATCACCGCGACCTGATAGTCGCCCTCAGCGCGGGTCATCGGCTCCGCTCACCGGCGGCCGGCCCTGGGGGAATATTGCAGGAGGGCGACGACGGCCAGCGAGGTGACGTAGACGTCTTCCTTCTTTTCCGAATCGTCCACCACCACGGACTTGAAGTGCCCCCCGATCCAGCGGCCGTCCGCTTGCTGGCGAGAGAGCAGGTACGCGATGCCCCGATCGATCGCGGGACGAGACGCGGCGTCGACCGCGGCCTCGAGGGTCTGCAGGGCGAGGGCCGTCCATAGCTCCCGCGAGGGCGTCAGGGGCTCCCCGGCGTCGCCCCAGGAGCCGTCCGCGTTCTGATGGTCGCGGGTGAAGCGAAGCGCGCGCTTGACGACGGGGTCGTCGCGCCGGCCCCATCCCGCGAACGCCGCCACGATCTGCGACGTCGCGTAGTAGGGCGTCCAGAAGTAGTCCGGGTAGGCGCCCCAGTCGCCGTCCGGCTGCTGGCGGGCCGTGAGCCACTGGAGACCGCGCTCGGCCTTCGAACGATCGACGGGATCGACCGCGGTCGCGGCGAGGGCGAACCCGGCCACGGAGGGAAAGACCTCGAGCACGTCGCCGTTGGGAAACGCCGTGGTCGCTTCGGGGTAGCCGATCTTCCACCCGCCATCGGGCTCCTGCACCGAGAAGAGAAACTTCCTCAGGGTTTCCGCCTGAGCCCGCTTGCCGGCCGCCGCGTAGGCGCGCAGCGCGGTGCCGGTGGTCTCCACGCAGTGCGACTTGTGGGGACCGAGCCGCCGGTCGACCGATTCGGGAAGCCCGCCCGTCTCGATCCAGTTCGCGTCGAGGAACGCGAATCCCTTGGCGATGACCTCCCGGTATGCCTTCGCATCGCAGCGCATCAGCGCGATCAGCGCATTCGCGGTCTCCCACACGCTGGGGTTGAGGACGCGGCCGCGCAGCGCGATGGCGCCGCTCGGCTGCTGTTGCGCGGCCAGCCAGCGGCACCCTCGAGACGTCGCGGTCGGCCAATCGGCCGCCGAAGCGGCGCCGCCGCCGATCAGCACCAGGCCGAACAACGCCAGGACGAGACGCCTCCTCATCACCATCGCGCAGTATGCCACGCCGGCCCCTTGGCCGCGTCGTATCGGGGTCCTATAATCCCGGAGTGACTGCCGGCAACGGCCGTGGTGTGCATGCGCCTGAGGGTCGAGCCGGGCTCCTGGCCTACGTCTCCTGCATCCGGTATCAGGACGTCCTCATCCTCCAGGGATCTCCGCTGCTGGGCGCCGCGTTCTCCGTCCACACCTTCACGCTCGAGACCGTCGTGCGGGGCGCGGTGTTCACGCTGGCCAGCATGCTGCTGGTCGCGCACATCTTCAGCCTCAACGACTGGGCGGGGATCGCGCTGGACGCCAACGATCCCAACAAGTCGGCTGACGTCTTCGTCACGCGGGGGATCCGCCGTCGGGACGTCGGCGTGCTCTCGCTGGGGCTGCTCTTGGCGAGCCTGCTGTTGTTCGCGCTGCTGCGCGGGCAGACGCTGCTCCTGGGCGTCGCCATCGCCGTGCTGGGCGCGATCTACTCCCTTCCGAGCCTGAACGCCAAGGGGATTCCCGTCGTCTCCTCGCTGCCCCACCTGATCGGGGGCGCCCTTCACTTCCTGCTCGGATACTCGCTGTTCGCGGCCATCGACGGTCGGGCCATCCTCATCGGCCTGTTCTTCGCCCTCACCTTCACCGCCGGGCACCTGAATCAGGAGGTGCGCGACTACGAGGGAGACCGTCTGAACGGCATCCGCACCAACGCCGTGGCGTTCGGCAAGACCGCGGCGTTCATGGCGGGGGCGCTGCTCTTCACGCTGGCCTACGCCGACCTCTTCGTCCTGGCCTACCGCGGTCTCGTGCCCCGCGCGCTCGCGGTCCTGCCGATCCTGCTCTACCCGCTGCACGTCTTCTGGTCGGTCATCACCTGGCGCGGGGGATTGAGCTACGGAAACGTGAGCCGATTCCAGAACCGCTATCGCCTGCTCTACGCTCTCATCGGCCTGGCCATGCTCGCGTCCTTGTTCGTGCGCTAGGATCGCGGGCGCTACCGCCGCAGGGCGAGGACGGCGGCCACGGCTCCGTAGCCGAGGACGCTGACCACCGTCACCATGGGCACGCCCTGCGTCGACATCAGGAGCCAGAACAGGATGGGAGCGACCGCGCACCCCACCAGATCGATGAAGAACATGCTCGCCACCGACTGGGCGGAGAACGCGCGGAGCGAAATCGGAAACATCGCCCCCGCGGCCACGCCGACCACGGCCAGGTGGAGGGCGAAGGCGACGGAGCGAACCCCCACCGCGGTGCCCATCGTGGCGGCGTGCACGAACGGCCACGTCACCGCGTAGAGGATCACCACGAGGGGCACCACGAGATAGAACCCGCGCCACGCCTGCAGGCGCTCCGAGAGCTGGCTTCCGATGCCGCCCCACAGGAGAAAGAACCCGATGGCGAGGGCGGCGCTGAGGCTCGGATTTCCGAAGAGCAGGAAGCTGTTGAGGAGCACGAGGCTCTCGACCAGGAAGGAGGCCAGTCCCAGCAGGAAGAAGTGGGCGTGCCCCAGGCTGGTGACGAGGCGCGCGAGCAGGAGGAGGACCAGCACGATCAGCACGCCCACCAGCACGGGGCGGCCCTTCACGTATTCCCACAGCGTTCCGAACCAGGCGTCGGTGATCAGGGAGAACGGGTAGAAGTCGGTGGTCGGACGGCCGCCGCTCGTCCACGCCACCGGCACGATGTGGCCATGGCTCACCGTCGGAGCGGGGCCTCCCTTGCGCAGGAGCACGGTCGCGGTGCCGACGTGGCCGAAGCTGCCCCAGGGGATGATGTCGGTCGACCGGTAGAGCGAGACCTCGCTGGGTTGGGCTCCCGCCGACTGGAGGGTGGCGCAGAGCTGGGAGAAGAACTCCCCCTCCTGTTCCACCAGATAGACCCGATTGAGCACGAAGTACCCGCCCGGCCGCAGGCGGGCGTACGCCCGGCGAAGGCCCGCGTCGGTGTACAGGAAGTTGGCGTCGGGGATGCCCAGCTTGGAGATCCCGGACTGGGGATCGATGTAGGCGTAGATGATCATGTCGTAGGTGTCACTGACCTGTTCGAGGAAGTAGCGACCCTCCTCGACCACGACCCGGGCGGTGCGGTAGGACGCCCACAACCACTCAAAGGTTTTGGCGGCCCGGACGTAGCCCCCGTCCAGCTCGACGGCGGTGACGTGCAGCGGGCGCGAGATCCGGTCGCGCAGGATCCTCACGTCGGCGCCGCTGCCCGCGCCGATGAGCAGCACGCGCTGAACGCCGTCGTCGCGGGCGATGAGCAGCGGCGGGATCACCCGGGGATCCGCCTCGTGCAGGCGCTCCTTCCGGTCGTAGAACTGGACGGGCAGGCCGTCCGTATACACGGTGAGCGTGTCGCCCTCGTCCATCACGTCGATGTGCCGGTAGGGCGTCCACGTCGAGAACGCGAGTCTTCCGGGGAGCCACGTGGGCGCCTCCAGCCGGGCCAGCACGCCCGTCGTCCACTCACCCCCGATCAGGGCCACGGCCGCCAGCGTCATGGCCACGGCCAGACGCCGGCCGAGGCCGAGATACCCGCGGGCCAGCCAGAGCGCGGCCACGAGCACCACCGAGGCCACGTGGACGCACTGGATGGGCGTGACGTACGAGGCCAGGAGGCCGCCCAGCAGGGCCGCCACCGCTGAGGCGATGAGATCCACCGCGTAGAGCCGGGACAGGATGCCCTCGTCGCGCCCCTCCCGGAAATAGAGCGCGAAGATCAACCCCTGCAGCACGAAGACCGGACCGTAGCCGAAGACGGCGACGGTGAGGAAGGCCTTGCCGACGGCGCCGATGTAGTTCGCACCCGTGCCGGCCTGCCCCGCGACCTGGGAGAAGAGGTCGGCCGTGTGGTCCATGGTGACGCGCGACAGCACCAGCATGAGGGCGAAGAGGGGCAGGAGCAGCACCGGGAGAACACACAGACTCCACCGCAGCACGGTCCGGGTGCCGGTGGCGACGAGGCGGGCCGCGCAGGACCCGAGACCGATGAACAGGATCACCGTGCTGAACAGGAACGGGGTCAGCGTGAACAGCGTGCTCAGGGTGTGGCGAATCTCTCGGAGCACGCTCAGCTGGAACAGCATGAACGAGAAGGCCAGCAGCGAGAGGACGACCAGGTACTCCGTCGGCCGGCTGGGGGTGGACGAGAGCGCGGTGGCTCCGGCGTCCGCGCGTCGAGGGGCCATGCGTGACGGCACGCGCGATCAGCGGGGCAGCTTGGTCAGAGCTTCCTCGACGGCGAACTGCACGTTCGAATCGGTCTCGCGCTTCTGGAGATCCTCGAGCACCGGGCGTACCGTGGCGTCGCCCAGGAGCGCGAGCGTCTTCACCGCTTGCGTTCGAACCAGCGGGCTCCCGTCGGTGAGGCGGCCCTTGACCGCGCCGACCGCGGTTCGATCGGCGAGCTGCCCCAGCCCGATCAGGGCCCACATGCGGACGTCCGGGACCGCGTCCTCGAGGAGCCGCACGAACACCGGGCGGGCGTCGGGGAGCTCGAGCAAGATCAGCGATCGCAGCGACACCAGGCGAAGGAAGAAATCGCTGCGGTCCTCGGCGGTCCGCATGAGAAGGGCCGACGCGCGCTTGGCCTTGAGGTGTCCGAGGCCTTCGGCAGCCCACGCCGCCACGTCCCGCGCCTGAATGCGTCGAATTTCCATGATCTGCTGCGGACTGCCCCCGCCCTCCGGGAGTGCCATCGCAAAGCGCGGCTCGTTCTCGAGGATGCGGATGAGCGCGTCGACCACCCGGTCTTCGCTCACGTTGGACACCTCGCGAAGGGCGTCACACCGGAGCAGCTGCTGCAGCGCGCCGTCCTCCGCGAGCTGGATGAGGTACGTGACGCGATCCGCGGGATCGGCGAGCGGACCGAAGGCGAGGGACTTGAGCACGGCCTGGCGCACCCTCGCGTCGGTGTGCCGCGTCGCGCCCACCAGGAGCGGGCGACTGGACGCGTCGCCGATGCTTCCCAGCGCCTCCAGCGCGCCCGCCTTGACGAGCGCCGGCTCCTGCGGGGACTCCGCGAGCTCGCGCAGCGCCGGAGCCGCCTCGCGGTGGTCGGGTGCGCCGAGCGCGGCCGCAGCGCTGGCCCGGATCTCGTCCGACGGATCCTTCAGCGCCGCCAGGAGAGGCGCGCGGACCTCCGGCGTCCCCCATCCGGCCAGAACCCGAACGATCTCGAGCCGCTGGACGACGGGGAGATTCTGATCCGCCAGCTCCTTGGCGAGCTGAGTCAAGGCGGCCTCGAAATTGGCCAGGGGCGCCGAGCTCGCCGTCCGCCCCTGAGAAGACAGCGAAAGGGCGACGACGAGCGCCGCCCCGAACCACCATCGTCCTGTCATGATCTCTCCCGATACACGTCGTGTGAGCGAGCTGAAGCGTCCTCACCGACGGCCTCGCGCGCATTTCGAACCGGAGCCCCATGATATACTGCGACGGCTTGCTGAGAACAGCGCGCGGAGTACGATACATGCCGTTGTCCCGACGTCCGTTGACGCTCGGTCTGCCGCTGATCACCGGGGCGCTCGCGGTTCTGTTCGTCGGCGGTCACCTCTCGGCGCAAACCGCGCCGCTCAGTTCAGGTCCAATTACCGGAGAAGCCCCCGTCTACGAAGCCGGGCCGAAGCTGTTCGCGGGTCCGAAGGGCGAGACGCTGCGGGTCTGGTACCGAAGCACGTCTCCGGGATCGGGCGGGACGCTTCTGGCGACGCCGTCGCCCAGCGGGTGGCAGACCCTGGTCGAAATCACGCCGCCGGACAAGGACGTGACCGCGGGGATCCCGGACTTGGCCGTGGGTCCGGCCGGACAGCTCACGGTGGCCTACCAGTGGTGGCGCAAGATGCCCACCAGCTCGAAGCAAATCCGCGTGGCGCGCTCGAACGACGGCGGCAAGACGTGGGTGCAGCCCACGACGTCGCTGGACACCTCCGGCAAGGCGTTTTCACCGAAGGTGGCCTGGGGTGGCGACCAGAACCTGGTGGTCGTGTGGGCCGATGAACAGCGCAGCAATCGCGTGTGGGACGTCTACGCCCGCCACTCCGCGGACGGCGGTGCCACCTGGGAGTCCGAACAGCTGCTGAGCCGCTTCCCACAGCACACCCCGACCGACGCCTATGTGAGACCGGAGATCATCTCCGATGGCGAGAAGCGCTTCTGGGCCGTGTGGGTGGGGATCCGGAGCGCCCGCAGCCGCGTGTATCTCAATAGATCCACCGACGGCGGGCACACCTGGACGGATCCGATGGAGCTGAGCGGGCAGAGCGAATCGGTGTACAACCACCGCATCGTGCGCTCCGGCGACCATTTGCTCGTCGTCTGGCAAGACAAGCGCACGGGGCGCGAGCGCATCTACTCCATCACCTCCGCGGACGGGGGCGCCACGTGGACGCCGCCGGTGCGGGTCGATCACCTGCCGGACGAACTGCAGACCGACGCGTTCGCCATGACCCTCGCCATGAGCCCCAATCGGGAAGTGCTCGTGGTGTGGAACGACGGCCGCAACGGCCGGGACGACATCTTCGTCGGGCGATCCGCCGACGGTGGGCGCACCTGGGACGACAAGGATCTCCGGGTGGACATGGACGAGGCAGGGACCGCCATGTCGCGGTTCCCCAGCATCGCGCAGGCCTCCGACGGCCGGGTGGCCGTGGCCTGGGAAGACGATCGCGCCGGCTACGAGGGCGTGTA
>DATHGT010000052.1:0-26840 GCA_035317605.1 Candidatus Acidiferrum sp.
CCTCGTGGAAGAGGCTGTTGAAGTCCTCGCGTTGCCGGCGACGCGGATCCAGCGCGAGCCCGCAGGCGATGTTGTAGGCCTTGAGCACGTCGCGCGCAGCGGCGTGATCTCCCCCGAACGGACGACGGCAGTTGGCGGTCCCGACCAAGGCGCGCACAGCACGAATCTTGTCGCCGAAGCTCCGGTACGCGTCGATGGCCTTTTCTCCGTGCCAAATCGACGTGTGCACGCCCTGCCTGAGCTCCTCCTCCGTGCTCCCGTCGACCCCGGTATCGCGAATCAGCTCGTGGGCCCCGCCGCGAAGAATCCAGACCCAGCGATCATGATCCGAGTTGGCTGCAAGTCCGTCGAGCACACTCGCGGCCACGCTCCGCGCGTGATCGCGAGCCAGTCGGTCTTCGGGTGCGCTGAGCAGCGCCAGTCGCTCCTGGGTGAGAATGTCCGTCACCGCCGCGTAGCGATCCGTCAGGGTGCCGGCGGCGGCGGCCTCGCGGATGTGAGGGACGAGAACCACGGCCGAAAACCCAAACGCCTGGCTCAGGAACTGGCGTCGAGTCAATCCGTACCAGTCGGTGCGTCCTCGCTCAGACGTTCGATCTGCTACTCGCGCACACTCGTCGCTGCAGTACCTGGGAGGGCGACCTCGCCCGCGCACCGAGCGCGCGGGTCGGTCCGGGTGATAGAAACACATTGATCCCTCTCGAGCGGCCATCGCACAGCCTCCGCAACGGGTGGTCGGCTAAACAAAGGGACGACGACAAAAGGCAGATTACATCGGAATCGTTCTTCGGAGCGACGGCTGAGGCATGGACATTCACGGTTAATTATCTCGGAGCTGTTTCGTGCCTGCGGTGCCCGGAGGGCCGCGGGCGCGGCCCCGCGGGCGACGACGGGCGGGCGCGGGTCGCCAAGGCGTTTGCGGAGGAGGGCCGGCCGGAAGGTCCTGGACGCTGACGTGAGGGCGGCGCGTTCGATGGGCTTGGCCAGGTCACCTCTGACGCGTTGCTGCCGCTCTCTTGGGTCACGTCGCCCGGGGGCACCAAAAGAGCGCACCTGCTCTGCACAGGCCCGAATCAGGTCGACGAGAGTTGCCTCATTGGCGCGACATCCAGGAAGATGGCCTCCGGCGGGGCGATGGTCCGATCTCGGCGTGAGAACCCGCGGCACTGGGTCAGCCTGAAAGGGGCCACATTGCTGCCGCCTTCTTCCAGTCTTCACCAAAGGTGAAGTGTGCGACGTTCGTTCGGTCCACGGCGGCCGCCGTCTCGCGGATGACGTGCATCTTCGCGTCCATATATTCCGAGATCTTCCATCCCCGACCCGCTGCCCAGTACTCTTTGATCGGCGCCGTCGCGTCCGCTCCGGCATTGAGGAGCTTGAAGACCCATCCGGCGACGGCAAGCGGCGCCTCGACCGGGGTGTCCATCTCCACTTCATAATAATGTGGCCGCGAGAGATACGGTGATGCGGCGTCGCCGCATGCCCGGGCGCGCGCCTCTTGGCTCGACCAGTACCAGCTGCACAGCTCCGCTCTGGCGAACGCGAAGTGCGCGCAGAGCCGACTCACCGTACCAGCCGGCCTTCCACCGTCAAGCATCTCCTGCATCGAGACCACGTCCAGTGGCTGCCGGGCGGGGTCCGAGTAGTAGTTGCGTTGAATACAGCCGACGATCTCGCCAGGCCGATAGATCTTCGCGGTGACATGAAAGACCTTCACGCTGTCCCGTGCTCGCCCTTGTCTTCGGCTCTGCCTTCGGGCTCGTGAAGCAGTGCAAGGACGAGAAGTGCGTGAAAGAGCCGATCGGTCACCGGCGCGGCGAAGGTGACAACCGGCGCGATGCCATGGCAGACGTCGTTCCGGATGTTCCATCCGCGCTGATCGGTAAGGAGCACGCGGAAATAGTGGACCACGTTTTCGCCGAGACTTTTCACCACTATCTCCTCGCGGAGGAGATCGTCGAGAGCCTTCAGCATGAGCCCGCCGAGCCGGTGCGGCTTGTACGTCGAGCCACCCGCAACACGCACGAGGTTCCGAAGGGCGTCCTCGACCTGGGGAATGAGCATCGGAACTGCCACGATGGCTTCGCCATCAAGATAAGCGGCGAGTCCGCGTTCGAGGATCGGCGTCTTGCCCTCATCGAAGACCCGGGAGGTCAAGAGATGAGCCCGAAGATCGGCCGCCGTTGGCTTCAAGCGCTCGCGCATGCGGTCAATGACTGCTCGAAGCCACGGGATCTCGAGTTGCATATGCTGCGACGTCTGCCTCACGACACGTCCGTCAAGATCGTCCTCGACCGACCCGATCTCTGCGATGGGGCGGCCTTCGTGATCTATGAGCTTCTGCGAGAAGATCGCGCTCAACGGCGACGACTTTGCGAGCCAGTGAACCTCTCGGGTGACCGCCGCCTTGTCCGGGATGAACTGGACCGCGATGCGGACGAGCACCTCCTGCAGACTCCCTGTCGTCAGCGCGTCGAGAAACCTCTCAACCTCTTCGGCGGGAATTTCGATCGCGGTCGAGACAGGTTTCATCTCCATCATGGCTTCAGGACCCAGTTCGCGAAGGCGTACCTCGGTCGCCTCGGCCTCCTTTGTGAGACCGAACGTGCGGTAAGTGTCGAGAACCCGTTCGAGCCAGGCCATCGCAAGCATGGGCGATGCCTTCGCCGCCGCCGTCCTGAACGCTTCCCCGTAGTCCAAGACAACCCGCCGCACGCCCGCCTGGTCGCCGGCTGCGCGGTAGTGCCTGGCGAGGCGGAGGGCCGCAGCCTCGACTGCGAAGCCGTCAGGGAGTGCGCCGAGCTCCTTGGGGTACGCGAGCCGTCCGAGACGGGCTTCAAGATCGGAGACGACCTTCAGGACGAGCTCCGGCGACATGGGAACGGCTTTCGACTTTGTCGCGAGGAGTTCGTCAAAGGCGATCCCCCACGTGCCAGGGAGCGCGTCTTCCGATACTGCATCCTCGTAGGCGACAAGCGCGTCACGCACCGCGACCACGCGAACGTCATCTCGGAGGCTGAGGGCAACGGAGAGTGCCCGGCGGAGACTGGTAAAGCCGACGGTAGAGTGCTCAAACAGCTTGTTCCCGGCGGCGGCGACGGTCGCGTCGATCACCGCGCGCGGGAATTCGGGACCGGGCGCGAGCTTCGCATGCCGGCCGAACTCCCAAACGAGGTCGGCGTATCTGATTCGTAGCAGCGGATGGCGCGCGGTGCGGGCGCGCTCGCGCCAGTATGCGATGACGTCTGGCGTGATCTCGGCGATCGGCGGCATCTCGACCCGTATTCCCTTCTCGTCGTGAAAGACGCCAACCGGGCCATAGTAGGTTCCCCAGGTGAAGCCCTCGTCCCCTCGGTAATTCTCCATGAGGGTGAAGCCCAGCCACTCAGCCCGGATATCGTTCGTGACCGCTGTGCCCGAGGCTTCGTACTGTCGTGCCAGCCCGCGCACGGCGTCCGCCACTTCATGGACGTCGAATGGGGCCGTCCGGGCCTCGAAGGTCTCGAGGATCTCCGCGAGGGTCAGCGGTCCACCGGCCGCCTGCTCGCTCATGCCCGCTTACGCGCCTCCGGCGCCCCGAGTGCAGGTACCGCGGCAGACATCCGATCCGAGTGCAGCCCGGTAGATATGCAAGGCATCATCACCAGCCTACCAAGGCCCGACATGGGACTTCAGACCGATGTTCAGAACTCGGCGGCTTGACACCAACCCAGCTCGAAGGACAACACTGTACTGAAATGCTTCACCGCTTTGCGCTTGAAGGGGACATCGTGGTGCCGTCCGCCTCTCCCGCCTTCAAGCCAAACCGATGCGTTTATGGGCGTCATTTCAGCGCAAGAGCCCATCAGGCGGAGGGAGGTGTTTCGCAAGTGCCCGAAAGAGTGGAGCCGGGGGCGGGAGTTGAACCCGCGACCTACTGATTACGAATCAGTTGCTCTGCCTCTGAGCTACCCCGGCGCCAGGGTGTGAAGTTTACCACTGGCGCCGGGCGCTCGTGACCGGATGTGCGCGCGATACCCACGTCTATGGGGCCTGCGCGTCGAACAATCTAATCGCTCTTGCGGGGGACGCCGGGCCCTCGGTGAGCGTGTCCGCTCTGAGCAGCAGCGCGGGGGGGATCGTGAGGCCGAGAGAACGGGCCGTCGTCGGATTGATGACCAGCTGCAACTTGGTCGGTTCTTCGACGGGGAGATCGGCCGGCTTGGCGCCCCTGAAGATCTTGTGCGCGTAGCCGGCGGCCTGGCGATACATCGCGGGATAGTCCACGCCGTACGAGATGAGGCCTCCGGCGAACTCGGTGGAGGCGTACATCGCGGGCAGCCGATGCTTCGCGGCCAGGGCCACGATGACGTGCTGGTTCGCCTGCGTGAGGGTCTCGATGCCCACGATGAGCCCGTCGGCCCGCTGCTTGATCGCGGTCTCGAACGCCGGCTCCAGGTCCTCGGCCTTTCGCACGTCCAGGAGTTGCGGCTCCATGCTGAGCACGCGCGCCGCCTTCTCGACCTCTTTCCACTGGGGCGGCAGCGCGGGGTTCGCCATGTTGAACAGGACCCCGAGGCGCGCGGCCTTGGGGACCAGCTCCTTGAGCAGCTGCACCCGCTTCGGGAAGATCTCCGTCACCGCGGCGCTCAGTCCCGTGACGTTCGTGCCCGGACGGGCCAGGCTGGTGATGATGCCCTGCCCCACCGGATCGCCCACGCCCGTGATGATCACCGGAATGGTTCCGGTCGCGTTCTTCGCGGCCAGCGCCGCGGGAGTGCCCCGCGTCACGATCACGTCCACCTTCAACCGGACCAGCTCGGCGGCCAGCGCCGGATATCGATCGTCGTGGCCGTCGGCCGATCGGTACTCGATCACGAAGCTCTGCCCCTCGACGTATCCGTTGTCCCGGAGCCCCTGGCGGAAGGCGTCGAGGTTGGCGGCGTTGAACGTCGCCGACGTCCGCTCCAGCATGCCGATGCGATGGAGCTTGTCCGGCGGCGCCGCCTCCACACCGCCGGGCGCGGCGCTCGACGACGCGAGCAGCGCGAGGGCAGCGAGCAGGGCGATCCACGCGCGACGCGAGCGCTTCATGCAACTCATCGTCATCTTCAAGAGCCTCCTGGGGTGGTTGCCCGAACGTTGGCGAATCGGCGACAGGCGCCGCGAACACGTGGCGCCCGTGTGGGCAGACTGCGTGCCACCGCGGACCCGTCCCCAAAATCGCGCGCTTGACCGACACCGCGCGGGGTGAGGAATCGGCAGAATGCCCGAGGCCGCGGAAGAATGCCCGACACGAGACGCGCGGCGCCTTGAGACTTCGTCCCTTCTCGCTAGAATGGAGACGGTCGCCGGGAGGTTCTCATGCGATCGATCGGCCGCGTCCGTTCCCTCACCATCGCGCTCGCGCTGCTCCTGGCCTCCGTCGCGCTGGCCGCCGCGCAGGCGGGGTTCGACGACGACCGGGTGATGCTGCAGGGGTTCTACTGGGAATCGTATCGCCACGGGCATCCCCAAAAGTTCCCGAGCTTCGGGGACAAGCGCTGGTACCAGATCGTGCGGGAGAACGCGGCCGCCGTCCGGGACGGGCGCTTCGACCTGATCTGGCTGCCGCCGCCGTCGTTCGCCGGCGAGGTCAGCGCCGGGTACAACCCCAAGGAATACTTCCGGCTCGACAACAGCTATGGGTCCTTCGAGCAGCACCGGGCCATGCTGGAGGCGCTGCTGCGGCAGGGCGTGGAGCCGGTGGCGGACATCGTGATCAACCACCGCGACGGGGTGAGCGGCTGGGCCGATTTCAAGAATCCCGACTGGGGCCCGTGGGCGATCTGCGAGACCGACGAGGCTTTTCAGAATCCGGCCTCGGGAATCACGGGGACGCCGCCCGCCGAGCGCGGCCGGTGCGAGGAGCGGCCGGCCGAATACACCCGCCACGGCGGGACGACCTACCAGTACGAGAGCTTCCGCGACATCGCCCACACCGACCGCCGGGTGCGTCAGGACATCGTGCGCTATCTGCGGCAGCTACGCTCGGCCGGCTATCGAGGCTGGCGCTTCGATATGGTCCACGGGTATCACGCCAGGTGGATCTCCCTCTACAACCGGCTCACCACGCCGACCTTCTCGGTGGGCGAGTACGACTGGGGCGCCCACAACGAGCAGCGCGGCTGGATCTGGTACACGGCCACCAACGCGACGGCGACGGGCCCCGAGCATCTGCGGTCGGCGAGCAGCGTGTTCGACTTCACCACCGTGTTCACGCTGGAGCAGATCCGCGACGGCCGGTACCACGCCCTGTACGGATTCGGCGACGGCATCGGCATGGTCGGCGACACCACCGACGGCCTGCCCTGGAAGCACCGCGCGGTGACGTTCGTGCAGAACCACGACCTCGGCTACCGGACGAACGAGGACGGCACGCCGCAGCAGGGCCACGCCTCCGACACGTTCGCCAACAACTGGCAGGTCGAGCAGGCGTACGCGCACGTGCTCACGCATCCGGGCGTGCCCACGGTGTTCTGGAAGCACTACTTCGACTGGGGGATGGATCTGCGCAACAAGATCCGGGCTCTCGTCAACGCGCGCAAGGTCGCGGGCGTGCACGCGGGCAGCGAGGTGAACCCTCAGGACAACGCGCGGTCGAGCGGCGTGTACGCCGCGCGCGTGGTGGGCCGGCACGGCGCCCTGTACGTCCGCATCGGCGGCGGCGACGCCCAGTGGGAGCCGAGCCGGTCGGGCTACGGCGGCTACCGCGAGTACGCCCAGGGCGCCGGGTGGAAAGTCTGGGTCGGTCTGCCCGGCAATCCCCCGTTTCGCGAGGCGCCGCTCAAGGCGGCGCTGCCCGTCCCCGCGTACGTGCCCGCGACCGGGATCGACGCGTCAGACGTTCCCGAGTGAGCGGGCGATGAACGCCTTCACCATCTCGTGGGCGCGGTCGGTCTGGGGGCCGGGCTTGGCCACCCACTCGTGCTCGCAGCCCTCGAAGACGTGGAGATCACACTGGCCGCCGGCCGCGCGGTACGCCGCCGCGAACTTCTCCTGCACCGCCGGCAGCACGTTGTCGTCGAGCGCGCCCTGCATGATGAGCAGCGGCGGCAGCGTGGTCGCCTCCCGGCGCTCGACGATCTGCTGGGGATTGGCCTCGAAGATCGTCTCCCAGGGCGCGAAGTACGTCTTGTTGCTCTTCATCATGTTCTCGCGCTTCATCTTCTCGGCCTGCTGGTAGCGGGCGACGGTGTCGCTGATCGGCGAGCGGGTGGCGATGTACGCGACGGTGGCGTCGACGTTCGGCGCCCCCGGCAGCGCGATCGCGTTGTAGCGCGGGTCGCGCGGGCGCAGACCCAAGAGCTCGGCCACGTGGCCGCCGCTGGAGCTGCCGAGCACGCCGAGCCTCGCCGCGTCGCCGTTCCACTCGGCGGCCTTCGACTTGAGCCAGCGCACGGCGAAATTGCCGTCCTGCACCGACGCGGGATACGGAGCCTCCGGGGCCAGCGTGAGGTCGACGGCCACCACCACCACGCCGCTCTGGGCCACCGCGCGGTCCATCGGCTCGTTCGCGAACCGGTCCTTGTTGTTCCAGGCCCCGCCGTGCAGGTCGAGCAGCGTCGGGAACGGGCCCACGCCCTGGGGCTGATAGATGCGGGCCATCAGCATCCGACCGCTCACCGCGCGCCGGAACTCGACCTCGGTGATCTTCAGCTCGAACTTCGCCGCCGGGTCGTACGCCGTCTTCATGTGATGTCCTCCTGCCTTGGGGCTCGATTGGGCGAGGGCCGACCGCGGGGTCATTCCCACCGCCGCTGCGGTCGCGGTCAGTTCGAGAAATTGCCGGCGTCCAAGCTGTCCGTCCATGCTGGCCTCCTCGCTCCACGTCGTCGCGAACGTTCCCGCGCCCCGGCGCGGGAACGCGGAGACTCCGAGGGCATTATTTCACCCCGCGTGATCGCTCAGGCGAAGAGTTCCGCTCCCGGGAACGGCTGCGCCTTCGGTGGAACGGCATAGTACCCGCCCGCGATGATCGAGATGAACGATACGTAGCTCGGTTGACCCGGCTTGGCGTCCTCGAAGCTCCCGAAGTTGGCGTTGCCGAGCCAGCCCGGGATCGTGAGGATGTTGGTCAGGTGCGTGAGTGCGCGCTGGAAGCTGACGAAGTTGAGGCCGAGCCGGAGCTCCCCGTCGGCGAGCGGCTCGACGAACTCGTAGCCCTGCCGGAAGATGCGATTGTTCCCGTCGTCGTCGGCGCCGAGTCGGTTCGGGTTCGCGCGATGAATATGACTGACCCGGACCAGATCTTGGGCCGGCGGCGGGGCCGCCGGGTTGGCGAACTGTGGCGATTTGGCCTGATGGGCACCGACCGGGCATCCCGAAAGCGGGGTCGGAAGGGGGCCGTGGGCAATCGACACGATCGGACACCCCGTGAGCTTGTCGCGCCCCACGATCGATTCCTGGTCGGCGCGTGACAGCCTCCGCCAGATTTCGAGATCGATGGCCAGCCGGAGGAACGCCATGTAGGTGCCGCCCTGCATCCAGGCCGGATCGTCTCGGGTGACCTCGAGGGCGGCGATTCGCTCGCCGTGGTCGATGTTGCTGATCCCGTCGTGGAACCCCAGCCAGCTCCGGCTGTCTTCGCGGTTGAATCCGGAGTGGAAAGTGACGATCTGGAGGGGCAGCGACTTCTGCTGAATGAGCATCCACAGCTCGACGACCGCGCGATCGACGGCCAGGTTGGTATTGGCGGTCAACTGCAACGCCAGATCGGTCTCGCCCGTCCGTCGATCACTGTCGACCCGAGGAAGCTTGTGAAACGGCGCGGCGCCCAGCGGCCGCACCTCGTGGGGTCGACGGAGCCGCGGAAAGCGGTCGAAGAACTTGGAGCCGAAGCTCAGCAGGCAGCGGAGATCCGGCTTCCGGACGTCCGTGACGTCGTCGGGACCCTGCGCCGGCCCCAGATCGGCGACGATGCCGGTCCGCAGCGCTTGCAGCATCGCCCACAAGGTGCCGATGGCTTTGCCGGCGTCGGCGAGGGCGGTCCCCTCTTTGACGTTGAGCAGGAGGAGTCGATAGCAGAAGCCCGGCCGGTCTTTGGGCTTGAAGTAGATCCCGTCCTGGATTCGGGACCCCGGCGCGCTCATGGCAATTCTCGCCGCTGCCACGTCACGGTGCTTGTCTGAACCGACTCGACGACTTCGTCGTCCGGGCCGAACCCGGGCACTTCGTTCGCGCTCGTCTTGGGTTTGACGACCCACATCGGCGCCGGCGTGTGCCGCGTCCGCGGCGTCCGCGGGCTGATGGGAGTCATGATGAGGCGGGTCACTTGCACGGCGCTCTTCACGACGATCGTTTCGATGACGGAATCAGGGGCGACGGCGATCCAGTACGAGTCGAGGGCCAGGTCGTTCCCCGCTTCCTGGAGCGCCTTGATGAGCCCCTGGCGAAGGACCTGATAGATCGGCTGCACCTGCGGGAAGAAGCCACCCGTGCCGGTGTTGTACCACGTGTCTCTGAGATAGTTGGACTCGCCTGGCATGACGCCCGCCTGGGTTTCCAGGATCTGCCGATAGGCGTCGGGCGTATGGGCCTGGTTGATCAGCGCGTCGAGGAACTGCGCCCGCTTGTCGAACTGACCTTTGGCGTCCCGGTGATTCACCAGCGCGTCCACCTTGGCGTGGATCGGTCCCTTCGAAATATGTCCAACGATGCCGTCGCCCATTCGCCCGCCCTCCCCCGATTGGCCGTCCGAATCCGGTGAGCTGCGCCCGTCCTTTCGCTACGCCGCGTCCTCCCACCCGATCTCGTGGAGCCGCATGCGCCCCAGACCCTTGAGCACCACGCGGCCGTGATGGCTCATCCGAAATCCCTTCCCCCCGATCAACTGCACGACGACGTCCGACGCCAGGATCTGCCCGGGTCCGGCGCGGGCGCAGATGGCGAACGCCGCGTGCACGGCGGCCCCGAACAACCGCCCCTCGGTGGCGATCGGCTCGCCCGCGTTGAGCCCGATCCGGACCCGGATGCTCTCGCCCGGATGCTCCTCGTTGTGGCGGGCGAACCCCTTCTGCATCGCCACCGCACAGTCGACCGCGTTCGACGCCACCGAGAACGAGGCCTCGATGCCGTCGCCGGTGTGCGCGACCTCGACGCCTTGATGGTCGGCGACGCACTGGCGGATCAGTGCGTCGTGCCGCCGCATGAGCGCGTGCGCCTGGGCGTCGCCGGACCGGCGGATGAGCGCGGTGGAGCCCACCACGTCGCTGACCAGGAGGATGCGGAGCGAGGGCGCGGCGCCACCGACCACCCTCGGTTCCGCGGCGAGCCCCTTTTCGATGGCGTAGGCCGTGGCCGCGGCGTCGTCGCCCACCTTGATCTTCTCGAAGATGCTGCGCATGTGGTCGGCGATGGTGGCGCCGCCGAGGATCAGCTCGTTCGCGATCTCGTCGCGGGTGCGGCCGCGCGCCATGCGGCTCAGCACCGCGGCTTCGCGCTCGCTCAAATCGTCCGGATACTCGCCGCCCTCGGCCGCGTCGGCCGGCACGTCCACGTGGAGGGCGCGCGCGAGGTCGTCGGCCCGGCGCGCGAAGGGGGCCATGCCGAGCTCGGTGAACAGCGCGCCGGCCCTGGTGACGAGCGCGGCGGCCTCGGTGCGGCCGCCGCCGGGCTGAGCGCTCAGCATGCGGGCGTAGTCCAGACAGGTGCGCGCCAGCTCCGGCCGGGCGCCCGCCGCCGTCGCCACCTCGAGCGCGCCCCGAAAGTATCCGGCCGCGGCGTCCCACCGATGATCCATCGCGGCCGCCACCCCGAGCACCCGCGGCACCAGACACATCCACCCGCTGGAGAACACGATGCCGCGGTCGGCGGCCCGAGCCAGCCGCTCGACCGCCGGCGCCGCCACCGCCGGGAGGCCGGCGATTTCACTCAGCTCGATCAGCGCGCACAGCGGCGCCAGCGCGTAGGTGTCGGTGCCGATGACCTTCATCGCCTGCGCGGCCAGCGGCTCGAGAGCCTCCGCGTCGCCATCGGCGTGGGCGCGCAGCCACTGGCGGAAGAGGTCGGCGAAGGCGCGGACGATCGGGCCGGCGTCGTCGAACACGCGTCCCGGCGCGACCAGCACGTCGAGGGCGTCGTGGGCTTCCGCCCACGCCCCGCGGAGCGCGCGCGCGCAAGCCAGGGCCAGCAACGAGCGGAAGCCGCCCCACGGAAACCGTGAGCGCGACACCATGACCATGGTCTCGTGGGCGTGTCGCTCGACGAGATCGAAGTCGCCACGGGCGACGGACACGGACGCGAGGTGCGACAGGCCGAGCGAGTAGTTGCCCCAGTCGTGAGAGGTGCGGGTCGACTCGCACGCGCGGGCCGCGACCGTGCCGGCCTCGTCGAGGCGACCCAGCAGCGTGAGGGCGAGCGGCATGCGGTGCAGGGCCCGTCCCTCACGGACGACATCACCGGCGCGCCGCGCGTAGACCACCGCGCGCTCCCAGCTGTCGAGCGCGGGTCGCACGTCGAGATCGTTGATGTGCGCGAGGCCGAGCGCGAAGCTCGCGTAGGCGCAGAGATGATCGTCCTCGAGCTTCCGGCCGATCTCGAGCGCCTGCTCGCCGCGCTGCTTGGCCTGCTCGGCCTGGCGGCCGTTGCGGTACACCTCCGCCATGACCGCGGTGATGTGACCACGCAGTCCGGGATCGCGATCACCGAGGGCGGCCAGCGCGTCGTCGAGCGGGGTGAGGTCCGCCACCGTTCCCAGCGGAACGGTGGCCAGCGCGGTGCGGGTCTGCTCCATCAGCGTCCGCGCGACGCCGCGGACGTCACCGGCGAGCCGATAGGCCTCGAGGGCGCGCTCGTAGTGATGACGGCAGGGACCGACGTCCTGATCGTAGTAGTGGGCGAGGCCGGCCTGGTAATGGAGCTCCGCGCGCTCCTGGGTCGATAGCTTGGAGGTCGCCTCACCCGCCGCCAGCGCCGCTTCGTAGTAGCGGGCGGCATCGGTCCACGCGGACATCGCGAACGTCCGGTGTCCCGCGCGGCGCGCGTAGTCCAGCACGGTCGCCCCATCGGCCGCCGGCCCCGCCCGCACCAGGTGATGGGCCACCTCGAGGAGGCGGCGGGGCGCGTCGTTCGCGTACAGTCGCCGGAGGCTCGCGGCGATGTCCCGGTGCAGGTGCTGGCGCCGCGGCGTGCTCGGTTCTTGATAGAACACCTGCCGCACCAACGGATGCGCGAACGAGAACGCACCCCCCTCGCCGCGCAGGATCTGCCGGCGCAGCGCCTCTTCGAGCAGTCGCAGGAGCTCGTGGTCGTTCAGGGCGCTGACCGCGCCGAGGGCCTCCAGGGAAAAGCGGTCGCCCAGGAACGAGGCCAGCGTCAGCACGCGCCGGCACGCATCGCTGACGCCCTGCACGCGCCCGGCGATCGCCGCGGTCATCTGCTCGGGTAACGTGAAATCGGTCGGCGCGATCACCGTCACGAGATAACCGCCCTGTTCGCGCAGGGCCTGCTGGCGGATGAGATCGTGGAGCACTTCCTGCACGAACAGCGGATTGCCCTGGGTGGCGTCCGTCACCGTGGCGATGAGCTGGTGCGACGGCCGCTCCAGTCCGAGCCCGCCCAGCAGCTCGCGGATCTCGTCCTCGCGCAGACCGCCCAGCGCGAAGCTGCGACAGATCGCCTCGCGCTCGACGCGCGCCCGCAACCGGGCCAGCCGTTCGTCGGCGGCGACCGGCCGGTGCGTCCCGATGACGAGCATGGGCAGCGACTCGCGCGCGGCGAGGTCCGACACCGTGAAGGCCAGATGCTCGAAGAGGTCGAGCGAGAGCGCGTCGGCCCAGTGCATGTCGTCGATGATGACGAGCGCCGGACACGCCTGGGCGAGCTTGACCACGGCATTGCCCATGGCCAGCAGCAGCTGCAGCCGTTCATGATCCGCCGGCGCCGGCCCGGGCGCGGGCGACGAGCCGGCCGCGGTGCCCGCCCCCTGCATGAGCGTGAGCACGACGTCGAGGTCCGCGCCGAGGGCCTGACGGGCCGCGTCGGGTAGCCGCTCCAGCTGGGGCCGGAGCGCGTCGGCGAAGGGAAGATACGGCAGCGTGAGATCTTCGTAGCCGCGACCGAAGCACACCTGCATGCCCAGGCGCGTGGCGATCGTCCGCGCCTCGTAGAGCAAGCGCGTCTTGCCGATCCCCGCGTCGCCCTGAATCAGCACCACGCGCGGGTGGCCCGTGCGGGCTTCTCGCAGCCAGCGCTCAAGCTGGTTCAGCTCCTGGGAGCGACCGACGAACGGGGCCACCTGGACGAGCACAGCCGGATAGTACCCTACCCCTCCTGGCGCGTCGCGACGGCGCCTCCGAGGCCTTTGACACGTGAGGGCCCCGCTCCTACGCTGGACGCGTGACGTCAAGAAATGGGACCCCAACCTCGGCCGAGCGCGCGGTCGTGGGCGCGCTGGCGGGTGGGCTGCTCCTCTACGCCGCGCTCGCGCTGGCCGCGCACCGCTGGATCTCCGGGCTCGTCGCACCCCTCGTGGCCGCGCTTCTCATCGCGCGGCATCCGCGCGCGCGGTTCTCCGCCTACGTGTTCTTCTCGGCGCTGGCCGTGCGTGGGCTCGTGGCCGGCGCGTGGGCGCTGGCGCTGTTCGCGGGCGGGGCGATCGTCGTGATGCAGACGCCGCCGGCCGTGCGCGCGTGGCCGCGCGTGGCTCTGGGCCGGACGCGCCCGGCCGGCGACGCTTCGTCGACATGAGGGGGCGCCTGCTCTAGAATGAGCCCCCCATGAAGTTCCTGTGCCTCGACTGCGATCAGCCGATGAAGCTGCTCCGGGCCGACGGGCCGGACGAGGGCTCGCTCGCGGTGACGTTTCGCTGTCCCGAGTGCGGCTTCCGGGTCGCGATGCTCACCAACCCGTTCGAGACGCAGATGGTGAAGAGCCTCGGCGTGAAGATCGGGGCTCCGCCCGAAGCGGCGCCGCCGCCCTTCGAGCATCTGCGCGCGTCACTGGCCAACCCTCGAGCGGACGCGTTCGAAGGCGACGTCGCCTCCGAGAGCGGGCCGGGGTGCCCGTTCGCGGCGATGGTGAACGAGACGGTGGCGGCCCCGGAGAGCGGGATCCCGTGGACGCCGGAGGCGGCGGCGCGGATCGAGCGCATCCCGTCGTTCATCCGTCCCATGGCCAAGAAGGCCGTCGAGCGCCTGGCGGAATCGAAGGGCTACGCCACGATCACCGAGGCGGTGATGGACGAAGCGCGTGGCGCCTTCGGGATGTAAGTCATGACACGCGCCGATCTGGTGACCCGTATGGCGCACGCGGCGGGCTGGCCCAAGGCGGGCACCGAGCGCGCGCTGCTCGCCATGCTCGGCGCCATGCGCGCGTCGCTCAAGCGCGGCGATCCGGTGACGCTGGTCGGGTTCGGCACCTTCTCGGTCGCGCGGCGGCGTACGCGCACCATGCGCAATCCCCGCACCGGACAGACGGTGACGGTGGCCGGACGCATCCCGCGCTTCAAACCGTCCAAGGAGCTCCGGCAGGCCGTTCGCTGAGCCCTTTTCGCTTGGCGCCCGCACGGGTCGCTGGCTAGAATGGCCGAAGTGTCTTCCGCTCGTTCGCTCGGCCTCATCCTGTCGATCTGTCTCCTTCTCGCTCCCGGAGTGGCGCTGGCCCAGGCAAACGGACATACGCCCGCGCTCAACGCGGAGGCCGTGCTCCTCCTCGACACCGAGGGCCGCACGGTGTTCGCGAAGAACGCCCAGCTCGAGCACGCGCCGGCCAGCCTCGTGAAGCTGATGACCCTCTACCTCGCCTTCGAGGACCTCGAGGCCCGTCGGGTCACGCTGGACGAGCCGGTCACCATCAGCCAGGCCGCCGCCACCACCCCGCGCTATCGCATGGGCCTGAAGACCGGCGAGGTCGTGCCGCTGCGCATTCTTCTCGAGGGGGTGGCCATCGCCTCGGCGAACGACGCCGCCACCGCGGTGGCCGAGCACCTGAGTGGCGAGGAGGACACGTTCGTCAAGCGCATGAACGCCAAGGCCGCCGAGCTGGGCATGGCCGCGACGCGCTACGCCAACCCGCACGGGCTTCCCGATCCCGGCCAGCGGACCAACGCGCGCGACGTGGGGCTGCTCATGGGCCGCCTGCTCCGGGATCATCCCGAGGCGCGGACGATGCTCGGCGGCCAGACCTTCGTCTACCGAGGGCGCGTCTATGCCCGGCACATCTCGCTGTTCAGCGATCCCGGCGGCGTGCAGGCGCTCAAGACCGGGTTCACGCGCGAGGCGGGGTACAACCTCGCGGTCTCGGCGTGGCGGGCCGGCCAGCAGTTCGTGATGATCGTGCTGGGCGCGCGCACGCGGGCTCAATCCTTCCTCGACGGCAAGAAGCTCCTGCGCTACGGGTTCATCGAGGCCGGGTTACAGTCCCACGACGAGCCGCGTCCTCACCCGACGCCCGCACCCAAGCGTCCCGTCAAGACTCGCCGCGCGACCACGCGGAGCTGAACGGGTACCTCCGGTGAGACCGGAGGGGGCCTCGCCGGCCCCCTCCGGAAGAAGGCTTTTTCGGGGTTACTTCTTGCCTTTGCCAGCCAGCTTCTTCTTCTTGACGTAGCCCCAGATCCGCTTCGTCATCTCCGACGGGCCGATCGGGGAACTGCCCATGACACTCTCGAGGGTGTCCGAACAGCCCTTGAAGTTGATCGCATACCCACCGAACGCCGGCTTCTTCGCCTTCGCCGCCATGTGCTCCCCTCCTTTGATGATCGTCGCGCTCGGGGCGACGTCCCAGGGGTATTACTACCACATGTACGAGGGCGGCAAAAGTAAAAACCCCAGATGTAGGGGTACCCCTCCGACCTGGGAATACCCCGGAGGGGTACAGACCTCAGGCAAACGCCGGCATCACCTCGCGGGCGAACCAGCGGAGCTGCTCCATGAACTCCTTGGGCGACAGCCCCTCGGCCCAGTGGATCATGAAGTCCTCGAGCCCCGGATACTTGGCCTCGATCGACCGGATGCCCTCGATGACGTGAGCGGGCGGCCCGCAGAACCACGCCTTCTGCTTGATGCCCTCGGCCAGCGTGGGCACGGTGGCCGGCGCCCCCGGCGTGCCCCACGTGCGCCCCTGCTCGTCGGCGTAGCGGACGAAGCCGAACGGCGCGAACCACTTATAGCGCTCGTCGTGGGAGGGCTCCACCCGGCGCTTGGCCTCCTCGGGGGTGTCGGCGAGGTAGAGCCCGGCGCCCCAGATGACGTCCTCGCCGAGCTGCTTGGGATGGCCGTGCTTCACGCACGCGTCGCGGTAGGCCCGGACCACGTCGTCGAGGATCTTCTCGCCGTTCAGGGTGACCATGGCCTTGAAGTTCTTGCTGGCCATGTAGTCGATGGACTTGCTGCTGGCGATGGGCATCCAGATCTCGACGGGCAGGTGCTTGGGCCGCGGCACGCAGGTGATGTCGCGCACCGTGTAGCCGCGATACTCCACGGGCGGCGGGCACTCGTAGCGCGGACCCTGGTGGCGGAAGCCGTCTTCGTCGAAGCACTTGAGCATGAGGTCGACCTGCTCCTCGAACAGCTTCCGGTTGGCGGCCTGATCGATGACCGGCTCGCCGAACGTCTCGACCTCACGCGAGTGATAGCCGCGCCCGACGCCCATGATCACGCGGCCGTCGGTGACGATGTCGGCCATCGCGTAGTCCTCGGCCAGGCGGATGGGATGCCACATGGGCAGCACGTTGAACGCGCAGCCGAGCTTGAGCCGGCGCGTCTGGGTGGCCAGCCACAGCGAGAGCTGGACGAGGTTCGGGAAACACTCGTAGCCCTCGCGCTGGAAGTGGTGCTCGGCCGTCCACAGGCAGTAATAGCCCAGGT
Source organism: Candidatus Acidiferrum sp. (assembly GCA_035317605.1). GTDB lineage: Bacteria > Methylomirabilota > Methylomirabilia > Rokubacteriales > CSP1-6 > DATHGT01. The sequence continues at coordinate 16,827 of DATHGT010000052.1, forward strand.
CGTCCATGAGCTGGGCGACGTCGCGGGCGGCGAAGAACGGCTCGCTGAGCCGCTCGTTGGTGTAGAGCCGGTCGTTGGCCGGGGTGCCGTCGCGCCCGATGTTCTCGAGCTCGACCTGGCCGACGTAGAGCGCGTGGAATCGCTTGATCATTGGGCTGTCCATCCTCCATCGATGACGAGAGTGTGTCCGGTGACGAACGCGGCGCTCGCGCTCGCGAGATAACACGCGGCGGCGGCGACCTCTTCCACGGTGCCCCGGCGTCCGGCCGGGACGACGGCGCGGATCGCGGCCTCGTCGCCGCCGACGCCGCGCATCGGCGGCGCGTCGTCTCCGAGAATGCGCGCGGAATTGGCGCGGAGCCCGGTCCGGATGGGGCCGGGACAGATCGCGTTCACGGTGACCCCGCGGCCGGCGCAGTCGACCGCGACCTGCCGGGTGAGCCCGACCACTCCATGCTTGGAGGCGACGTAGGCCGGGCCGCCACCGCCGCCGATGAGGCCGGCCACCGAGGCCATGTTGATCACGCGTCCCGCTTGACGCGGCAGCATCTCGGCGAGCGCGCGCTTGCAGCCGAAGAACGTCCCGGTGAGGTTGATCGCGATCAGCCGCTCGAACACCGCCGGCGCCATCTCCGCGATCGGCTGGTAGCCGTCGAGGATGCCGGCCGCGTTCACCATGATGCCGAGCGGTCCCAGCTCGCGCACGCCGGCGCCGACGGCGTGGTCGACGTCGGCCCAGCGGCTCACGTCGGCCTCGATGAAGATCGCGTGCCCGCCCTTGTCGCGGATGAGCGCGACCGTCTCGGCGCTGCCGTCGGGAAAGAGGTCGACCACCGCGACCGGCGTGCCGCCGGCGGCGAGGGCCAGCGCGATCGCGCGGCCGAGACCGGAGGCGCCCCCGGTGACCACGGCGCTGCCGGCCACCAGACCGTTCATCGCAGGAACTCCGCGACCGCGGAGGCGACCACGTCAGGCGCCTCCTGGTGGATCATGTGACCGCCGCGCCGGAGGGAGAGCGCCGCGCCCTTGATCCTGTGATGCCACTCTTCGGCGTAGGACAGCGGGTTCACGCGGTCGTCGTCCCCCCACAGCACCAGCGTCGGCGCCGAGATCCGGTGCAGCCGCTTGCGCAGGCCCTTGTCGGGAATCGGCCACACGAACTTCGCCATGGCCGCCCGCCGCTGGACCGACTCGATCTGCGCGGCGGCGTTCTCGTCCTCGTCGGCGGGCTCGGCCGCCCACCGCCGGGCCGCGTCGGAGTCGGGGTCGGCCCACAGCGCGCGCATCAGATCTTCCTGCGGCAGCGTGACCACGTCGGCCGACGGCGCGTCGTCGCGCCAGAGGCCCAGCGGCGAGATCAGCGTCAGTCGCGACGCGCGTCGCGGAAACACCGCGGCGATCTCCGCGGCCACCATGGCGCCGAAGAAGTGGCCGACCAGATGCGCCGAGTCGAGATCGAGCGCGTCCAGCAGCTCTTCGTAGGCCAGCGTCAGATCGAACAGATCGTCGAGCGTCTCGACGCCGGTCGAACCCGCCGCCCCCGGGTGCAGCGGCGCGTACACGGTGTGGCGCTCGGCGAGGCGCTCGAGGAACGGGGGGAACGGCTCGCGATCGTGGAACGAGTGGAAGTAGACGAGGGGAGTGCCGCGGCCGGCCGAGAGCACGCGGAAGGCGACGGCCCCGCCGCGGATGGCGACGACGCGATCAGTCGCCATTGCTGGCCCCCGACGGCCACCACCGGTCCTTGTGCTCGGGCCACATGTCGCGCACGTGCGGCATGACCTCGCGCGCGAACAGCTCGGTGTTGTGAAGGGTCAGGTCCTTCGGCATGCTGCCGATCTGGAGCAGCACCATCAGGTGCCCCACACGCAGGCTCTTGATGCACTCGGTGAGCTGCTGGCGCACGGTCTGCGGACTGCCGGCGATCACGTAGCCCGCGTCCAGGTATTTCGGCCAGTCGAGCGACTGCCGGATCTTCCGCGCCTGGGCGCCCACCTGCGGGCGCACCCCGGCCTGCATGGTCTTGAGCGTGCGATAGCCCGGCGCCTCCGAGAAGCCTTCCCAGACGTGCAGGCACTTCTGGTAGAAGTAGTGCACGTGCTTGGCGTAGAGCCGCTCGGCCTCGGCGTCGGTGTCGGCCACGCACACGAGCTGGAGAAAGCCCGCGCGATACGGGTTGTCGTCGGCGCCCACGCGGGCGATCGTCTCCCAGAACCCGTCCATGGTGGCCTTGCCGCGCTTGTAGCCGAAGTACGACAGATAGCAGTAGACGTAGTCGAGCTTGGCCGTCCACTCCCACGTCTCCACGCTGCCGCCGCCGGGGATCCACACGGGCGGGTGCGGCTTCTGGAGCGGCTGGGGCCAGATGTTGGCGTAGCGCACCTGCGTGTACTTGCCGTTGAAGCTGAACATCTCCGGACGCGTCCACGCCTGCATCACCAGGTCGTGCGCCTCGTAGTAGCGCTCGCGCAGCGTGGCCGGGTTGACGCCGTAGGCGAAGTTCATGTCCATCGACGTGCCGACCGGAAAGCCCGCGACCAGCCGGCCGCGGCTCAGCAGGTCGAGCATCGCGAACTCCTCGGCCACTCGCAGCGGCGGGTTGTAGGCGGCCAGGCTGTTGCCGAGGACGACCACGGCCGCGCGTGACGTGCGGCGGGTCAGCGTCGAGGCCATCAGGTTGGGCGACGGCATCAGGCCGTAGGCGTTGTTGTGATGCTCGTTGACGCAGAGGCCGTCGAAGCCCATGCGCTCGGCGTGCTCCAGCTCGTCGAGGTACTCGTGGTAGAGGCCGCTGGCCTTCTCGGCGTCGAAGAGGCTGTGGGGCACGTCGACCCACACCGACCGGTACCGCGCTTCGAAGTCGTCGGGCAGGAAGCGATACGGCATGAGGTGGAAGAAGCAGATTTTCATGTCGGCCCTCGATGTCAGCGGATGATAGCACGGCCGAAACGCCGGCCGCCTTGACCGGGCCGGGGAGCCGGCGTACTTTCGGGCCGTTCCGCGCGTGACGGAACCAATCGAGCCGCAGGAGGCCACCCGATGCGAGACGAGCGCCGCCCTCCCAGTACCGTGAGCCGTCGTACGTTCCTCCGGACCGCCGCCATCGGCGCCGCCGTCGTCGCTCCCGCGTTGCGCGGCACGACCGCGCACGGCCAGGAGACGCCGTCTCCGATCCGACCCGACCCCGCGGCCAAGCGCGGGGGGACGCTGCGCTACGCCGTGCACAGCGCGTCCGCCCACTTCGACGTGCACCAGTCCGGTACGGTGGCCAACATCGGCCCCCAGAGCCCGATGTACGACACCCTGCTGCGTCGCGATCCCCGTGACGGCCAGACCATCATTCCCGATCTTGCGTGGAAGTACGACATCTCGCCCGACGGTAAGAAGTACACGTTCCACCTCCGGAAGGGCGTGAAGTTCCACGACGGCGCCGACTTCACCGCCGAGGATGTGAAGGCGACCTACGAGCGCATCGCCCGGCCGCCCAAGGGCGTGGTCATCCCCCGCACGCCGCTGTTCGCGACCGTGGGCGACATCGTGGTGGTGAACCCGCACCAGATCGAGTTTCGGATGACCGAGCCGCGGCCGCGCGCCTACATGCTGGGCGCGTTCGCGAGCGGCTGGAACACCATCGTGCGCAAGAAGAGCCTCGACGACAACGGCGGGCAGCTCCGCCAGGTGATGAATTACCCGGGCACCGGGCCCTTCAAGCACGTCGAGCGGCGGGACAAGGAAGTCTGGATCATGGAGCGGAACCCGAACTACTGGAACAAGGGGCTCCCGTACGTGGACCGACTGGAAATCTATCACGCGCCGCCATTCTCGCCGGAGCTCGGGTCGGCGTTCCTGGCCGGCAAGGTGGATTACGCGCGCCTGCTCGATCCCGTCTCGTGGCGGAAGGCCAAGGAAATGAAGGGCGTCACGGCGGGGGTGTTCAACCAGAGCGTGATCCAGGCCTTCTGGTGCAACGAGAAGAAGAACAAGGCGCTCGCCGACGCGCGCGTGCGCCGGGCCATCCACCTCGCCATGGACCGCAACGCGCTCATCGAGGTGGTGAAGGACACGGCCCCGATGCAGATCGGCGGCTTCGACTATCCCTTCCACGAGATGTCGACCCCCAAGGCCGAGCTGGAAAAGAAGCTCGGCTACCAGAAGGACATCAAGCCCGCGATCCAGGAGGCGCGCCGGCTCATGAAGGAAGCCGGCTACGGCAACGGCCTCAAGGACCTCGACTTCGTGGTGCGCGACATCCAGACCTTCAAGCTGTGGTCCGTCGCCATCCAGGCCATGCTGAAGGAGCACCTCAACATCGAGACCAAGCTGCGCGTGGTCCAGGCGTCGGTGTGGTTCGACGAGGTCGGGGCCGGTAACTTCGACCTCGCCATCAGCGCCATCGTGTCGTCCCTGATGGACCCGTCGGACGTCTTCTCGGCGTGGTACGGCAAGAACGGGCCCCAGAACTACGGCGGCTGGGTCAACGAGCCCTTCCACGACCTCGCCTCACGGATCGAGAAGGAGCTCGACGTCAAGAAGCGCACGGCGATGGTGCGGCAAGCCGAGGAGATGTGCGAGAAGGACCCGCCGCTCATCCCGATCTCTTACGAGCAGATCTACGACGCCTGGTACAACAAGGTGCACGGCCAGAACCCCACCCCGTACTTCGGCATCTACGACGTGGTCCGCTGGGACCAGGTCTGGCTGAGCTAGACGTCTCCGAGGGGAGCCCCGTGGCTCCCCTCGCCTCGCCGTGAGGAAATATCTCCTTCGCCGCGCAGTGTTCGCGCTCGGCACTCTGATCGGAGTGTCGATGATCGTGTTCGTCGTGCTGCGGATCCTGCCGGGGGATCCGCTGGTGATGATCCTCGGCGTGGAGGGGCACGCGCGGATGACTCCGGCGGACCGGGTCAAGATCATGGCCGATCTCGGCCTCAGCGATTCCCTGCCCGTCCAGTACGTGCGATGGCTGCGTGACATCGTCACCGGGCAGCTCGGCAAGTCATTCTTCCGCGGCGACACCGTGAGCGAACTGATCCTGCACCGCGGCCCGCTCTCGGCCGAGATCGCACTGCTCGCCCTCGTGGTCTCGTGGCTGGTGGGCTTGCCGGCGGGCATCGCCAGCGCGGTGCGGCCCAACGGCTGGCTCGACGCCGTCGCCCGCTTCGTCTCGATCGTGTTCATCGCGGTTCCGGGATTCTGGCTCGGCCTGCTCATCGTGCTCGCGCTCTTGTTCTGGTTCGGTTACAAGGCGCCGATCATCATCGTGCAGCTGTGGCAGAACCCCTGGCAGAACTTCCAGCAGGTCATCGGCCCCGCCATCGTGCTCGGTCTCGCCCAGGGCGCCTACATCTCCCGCATGTCACGGTCCTGTCTCCTCGAGGTGATCCGCGAGGACTACGTGCGGACGGCGCGCGCGAAGGGCGCCAACGAGAAGGACATCGTGCTGCGCCACGCCCTGCCCAACGCGCTCTTGCCCGTGATCACGATCTCCGGCGTCTTGCTCGGCTTCGTGCTCGGCGGCTCGGTCGCCGTCGAGCAGGCCTTCGGTGTCCCCGGCCTCGGACGCGCGCTGGTCACCGCGATCATCGAGCGCGACATCATCGTGGTGCAGAATCTGGTCTTGCTCTACGCGGCGATCTTCGTGGTCGTCAACGTCTTCGTGGACCTCTCGTACGCGTGGCTCGACCCGCGGATTCGTTACTGAGCCGTGAGCGCAGAGACCGCCGTCGCCGTCGAGGTGCCCCTCGCCGCGACCGATCGCTCGCTGGCGCGCGAGCTCGGGGTGTTCGCGCGGCGCAATCCGTTGTCGGTCGCCGGCGGCCTGGTCGGCCTCGCGATCATCCTCGTCGCGCTGTTCGCGCCGTGGATCGCCCCGCGCGACCCCCTCAAGGCCAACTTCACCCGCATGAACAAGCCGCCGGACACGCAGGCGTTCTTCGGCACCGACCAGGTCGGCCGTGACACGCTCTCCCGCGTCATCTACGGCGCGCGCACGTCGCTCTTCGTGGCCTTTTCCGCCGTCCTGCTGGGGACGACGACAGGCTCGCTGTGGGGCGTGGCCTGCGGCTATCTCGGCGGGCGGTTCGACCTCGTGAGCCAGCGGATCATGGAGGTGATGCAGGCGTTCCCGGATCTGATCCTGGCCATGGCGATCTCGATGGCCATCGGCACCGGGTTGCCCGCGGTCATCGTGGCCATCGCCATCACCCGCATTCCCTTCGGCGGACGCGTGATCCGCTCGGTGGCGCTGAGCGTTCGGGAAATGCAGTACGTCGAGGCCGGGCGCGCCAGCGGCGCCTCGGCGCTTCGCATCATGTCCCTCCACGTGCTGCCCCAGTGCATCGCACCGTATCTCGTGCTGGCCACCACGCACCTCGGCGTGGCCATCGTCATCGAGGCCGCGCTGGGCTTCCTCGGCGTGGGCGTGCCGCCGCCGACCCCCACGTGGGGCAACATGCTGGCCGACGCCATCACCTCGCTGATCCCGTCGTGGTGGCTCGTGCTCTTCCCAGGCCTGGCCATCACCGTGACCGTGCTGGCGTTCAACCTGCTCGGCGACGGCATCCGCGACACGCTCGACCCGCGGTTGTCGCCCGCGTTCTTGCGCCTCGTCACCGGAGCCGGCCGCTCCCGCGGCGGCTCTTGAAGGAGCGTCCCGTCATGACCAGCGCCGGCGAGCTCGAGACCCCCGCGGTCACCGTCGACCTCGACATCATGGAAGCCAACATCCGCCGCGTGCAGGCCCATCTCGCCCGGCTCGGTGTGGCCAACCGGCCCCACGTGAAGACGCACAAGATTCCGGCGCTCGGCCGGCGGCAAATGGACGCGGGTGCGGTGGGCATCACGTGTCAGAAGCTCGGCGAGGTCGAAGTCTTCGCCGAGGCCGGCGTCGCGGACGACGTCCTGCTCACCTACAACATCCTCGGGGCGGCCAAGACCGACCGGCTCGTGGCCCTGGCCAAGCGGCTGCGCCGGCTCGCCGTCGTGCTCGACAACGAGACCGTCGCCCGCGGCCTCTCGGAGGCGGGTGCCCGCCACGGCCAGGACATCCCGTTCCTGGTGGAGTGCGACACCGGGTTTGGGCGCACGGGCGTTCAGACGCCCGAGGCCGCGCTCGAGCTGGCCCGGACGGCCTCACGCCTGCCGCGCTTGCGCTTCGAGGGCTTGATGACGTTCCCGAACCGCGATCCCGACACCCGCGTGTTCTTCGAGCGCGCGCTCGAGCTGTTCAAGCGCGCCGGCATTCCCGTGCCCGTCGTCTCGGGCGGCGGTACCCCCGCGCTCGCCACCGTCGACCGCTTTCCGATGCTCACCGAGCACCGCGCCGGGACGTGCATCTTCAACGACACCATGGTCGTGGCCTCGGGCTGGGCGACCTGGGACGACTGTGCGATGCGCGTTCGGGCGACCGTGGTCAGCCGGCCCACCGACGGACGCGCCGTGATCGACTGTGGGACGAAGGTCCTCACGTCCGACCTGTACACGGTGAAGGGCTACGGCCACGTGATGGAGTATCCGGACGCGGCGATCGTGAACCTGTCGGAGGAGCACGGCGTGGTCGACCTGACCGGGTGCCCGGACCGCCCCGTCGTCGGCGAGGTCATCAGCGTCGTCCCCAACCACTGCTGCGTGGTCAGCAACATGGTCGACGAGCTGTACGGTGTGCGCGGCGGCAAGGTCGAGGAGACGTGGCGCGTCGCCGCGCGTGGGGCCGTGCGCTAAGATTCCTCCGAGAGGCGGGATGAAGCGGCGATCGTCCGGCCGTTCCAGACAGTCCCCTCGGCGAGCCGAGAACATCCAGCCCGTGCTCGACGCCATCGCCCGTACGGCCGCGCGCCTGTGCGAAGCCCACGACGCGATGATCCTCCGGGTCGAGGGCGACACCATGCGCCACGTCGCGAAGTACGGTCGCCTCCGGGCGATGCGCGGAGTCGGCGAAACATTTCCGCTCAGCCGCGACTGGGTCGGCGGGCGCGCCGTCATCGACGGCAAGACCGTTCACATCCGCGACCTCACGCGGGCGGCCGGGTTCGCGACGTCCCGGGCGTTTGCCCGGCTCACCCGGGCGCGAACGTTCCTCGCCACGCCGTTGTTGCAGAACGGCACCGCCGTGGGGGCGATCCTGATCCGCCGCACTCGGGTCCGTCCGTTCACGGCCAAGCAGATCGCGCTCCTCAAGACCTTCGCCGCCCAGGCCGCCATCGCCATCGAGAACGCGCGGCTGTCCCGGGAGCTCGAGGCGCGCAACGCCGATCTGACCGACGCGCTCGAACAGCACACGGCGACCGGCGAGATCCTGCACGTGATCAGCCGGTCGCCGACCGACGTTCAGCCCACCTTCGAGGCCATCGCCGCCAGCGCCGTACGGCTGTGCGACGCCGGCGAGGGCACGGTCTTCCGCTTCGACGGGGCGTTGATCCATGTCGCGGCCCATCACGGTCGCGCGCAAAGCGACCTGGTCAGGAGCGTCTTTCCGAGGCCGCCCGGGCGCGGCAGCGTGACCGCTCGCGCCATCCTGACGGGGGCGGTGGTCCACCTGCCGGATGCGGCCGCCGACCCGGAGCTCGAGTCGAGTCCCCTGCTGACCCAGGGCTTTCGCACGGTGCTCTCGGTGCCCATGCTCAGAGACGGAGCACCGATCGGGGCCATCACGGTGACCCGCCGGAAGGTCGACTCCTTCACGAACCAACAGGTCGCGCTCCTCCAGACCTTCGCCGACCAAGCCGTCATCGCCATCGAGAACGTTCGGCTGTTCAAGGAGCTGGAGTCCCGCAACCGGGCGCTCACCCAGGCGCTGGATCAGCAGACGGCGACCAGCGAGATCCTGCGTGTCATCTCGAGCTCTCCTACCGACCTTCAGCCGGTGTTCGACAGCATCGCGGCCAGCGCCACCCGGCTGTGTGAGGCCCTCTTCGGCCTCGTCTTCCGATTTCATGGGGAGATGATCACGCTGGTCGCTCATGACAGCGCGACGCCCGAGCAGTTGCGCGCGATCCGAAGCGTCTATCCCATGCCTCCGGGGGGGCAGAGCGTCGCCGCACGAGCGATCCACGAGCGTCGCGTCATCGCGATCGCGGATTCCCAGACCAGCACCGAATACCCGCACATCGCCGAGCGCGCCCGAGCGATCGGCTACCGCAGCCTCGTGTCCGTTCCGATGCTGCGAGGCGGTGCCGCGATCGGCGCCATCAACGTCGTTCGCGCCGAGGCCACCCCGTTCACCGACGCCCAGATCGAGCTGCTCAAGACCTTCGCCGACCAGGCCGTCATCGCCATCGAGAACGTCCGGCTGTTCAAGGAGCTGGAGGCGCGCAACCGGGAGCTGACGACCGCCCTCGAGCAACAGACCGCGACGAGTGAGATCCTGCGGGTGATCTCGAGCTCACCCACGGACGTTCAGCCAATCTTCGACACGATCGCGGAAAACGCCGTGCGTCTGTGCGGCGGAAGTGGTTGCGGCGTGTTTCGGTTCGACGGCGAGCTCATCCACGCCGTGGCGGTCGCGCCCGGGGCCGGTGAAGCCGTGGACTACTGGCGCCGCCAGTTTCCGCGTCCGATGGGCGACGGACGCGGTCCGGTGGCACATGTACTCCGAACCCGTGCCGTCCTGAACATCCCGAATGTCATGGAGCACCCCGTGGCTGCGCCGCGGACGCACGAGTTCGCGCGCCGCTTCGGATATCGCAGTCAGCTCGTCGTCCCGATGCTGAGAGAGGGAACGCCAATCGGCGTGATATCCGTTTTTCGGACTGAGCGCGGCCCTTTCACCGACAGGCAGGTGGAGTTGCTCAGGACCTTCGCCGACCAAGCCGTCATCGCCATCGAGAACGTTCGGCTCTTCGCCGAGCTCCAGGCCCGGACGGCCCAGCTCACGCACTCGGTCGACGAGCTGACCGCGCTCGGAGAGGTCAGCCGCGCGCTCAGCTCGACCCTCGATCTCGAGACCGTGCTCAATACCATCGTCGCGCGGGCCAACCAGTTGGCTGGGACCGATGCCTGCTCGGTCTGGGAGTACGA
>DATHGT010000053.1:0-5081 GCA_035317605.1 Candidatus Acidiferrum sp.
TCTTCACCTACGCCCCCGTCGAAGACCCCGCGGTGTACGAGGGCGCGTGGGGCGATTTCCTCAAGCACCTCGAGAAGGTCACCGGCAAGAAGACCAAATACTTCGGGCTGCAGAACTACGCGGCGCAGATCGAGGCCATGCGCTCGGGCCGTCTGCACATCTCGGCCTTCTCGACGGGCAGCGTGGTGTACGCGGTGAACCTGGCCGGCGGGGTGCCCTTCGCGATCATGCGCGACGCCAAGGGCCCGTCCGGCTATCACCTGATCGTGATCACCCAGGCCAAGAACGACAAGATCAAGACCATCGCCGACCTCAAGGGCAAGCGCGTGGCCCACGTGTCGCAGACCTCCAGCTCGGGCCACCAGGCGCCGATCTATTTCTTCTCGCGGATGGGCGTGACGCCGGGCAAGGACTACCAGATCGTGTTCTCCGGCAAGCACGACGCGAGCGCGCTCGGCGTGGTCAACGGCGACTACGACGCCGCCGCGGTGGCCGACACCGTGCTCGAGCGCATGGTGGCGCGCGGCGTGATCAAGGCCGGGGACTACAAGGTCATCTACACCTCGCCGGTGTTTCCCACCGCGGGCTTCCTCTACTCCCACAACCTCGAGCCGAAGCTGGTGGACAAGATCAAGGAAGCGTTCACGAGCTTCAAGCTCGAGGGCACCGGTCTCGCGAAGGAGTTCAAGGGGCGTACGGGCTTCCTGCCCTTGAACTATCAGAAGGACTGGGAGTCGATCGTCGGAATCCTCGAGGCCAACGGCGTGACGTTCACCAAGGACTCGCCGGAGTACAAGCGCCTCGAAAAGGGCGGGTCGGAGTAGCGACCCGGCCGGTGCTGGAGGTCTCTCAGCTCGAGAAGACCTATCCGAGGGGCGATCACGCCCTTCGCTCCGTCTCCCTCACCGTCGACGGCTCCGACGCCGTCTTCGTCATCGGGCCGTCGGGGGCGGGCAAATCGACGCTGCTTCGGTGCATCAACCGGCTCGTCGAGCCCGACGCCGGCGTGATCCGCCTCGACGGGCTCGACATCACCGCGCTCTCGGGCCCGGCCTTGCGCGGAGCGCGCCGGCGCATGGGGATGATCTTCCAGGAGTTCAACCTCGTCGAGCGGCTCACCGTGATGGAGAACGTGCTGTCCGGCCGTCTCGGCGGGGTCTCGCTGTGGAGCGCCTGGCGCCGGAGGTTTCCGCCCGAGGACATCGAAGCCGCCTTCACCACGCTGTCGCGCGTCGGTCTGGCCGGCTTCGAGAACAAGCGGGCCGACGCGCTCTCGGGCGGACAGCGCCAGCGCGTGGGCATCGCGCGCGCGCTCGTGCAGCGTCCGCGGATCCTGCTCGTGGACGAGCCGACTTCGAGCCTCGATCCCCGGACGTCCGACGCCGTGATGCGGCTCATCGTGGAGCTGGCCGCGGAGGACGGGATCCCCGCGCTCGTCAACATCCACGACGTGCCGATCGCGCGCGCGTTCGCCCGTCGCGTCGTCGGGCTCAACGCGGGCCGCGTGGTGTACGACGGTCCGGTCGCCGGGCTCACCGCCGACGTGCTCGAGCGTGTCTACGGCGGGGCGCCGGAGGACGCGCGCTGAACGCGAGCGCGGGGCACGGCGAGGCACCGGAGAACGCACGGTGACCACGAGAGCGTGGCGCCCGCCGTCGATCTGGCCGTGGCCGTGGATGGGACCGGTCGCGTGCGCATTCGCAGCAGCGTTTCTCCTGTGGAACGCCGTCAGTCTCGAGATCAATCCCGAGCGCATCGCGCGCGGCCTCGGCCGTCTCGGCGTCGTGATGGCGCGCGCGTTTCCCCCCGACTTCTCGCGCGCGGGATTGCTGGCCAGCGGCGTGCTGGAGAGCGTCGAGATCGCCACCCTCTCCACGATCTTCGGGGTGATGCTGGGAATCCCCCTCGCGATCCTCGCCGCTCGCAACGTGGTGGTGCTGCCGGTCTACGCCGCCGGCCGGGGCGTGATGACGCTCGGGCGGACGTTCCACGAGCTGATCGTGGCCATCCTCTTCGTCAAGGCCGTGGGCTTCGGCCCGCTGGCCGGCGTGCTCACCCTCACCGTGAGCTCGGTGAGCTTCTTCGCGAAACTGCTCGCCGAGAGCATCGAGACCATCGACCGCGGCCAGATCGAGGCCATCCGCGCCACCGGCGCCTCGCGCGGCGCCGTGCTGGTCTTCGGCGTGCTCCCGCAGATCCTGCCCCGCATCGTCGGGCTCACGATCTATCACTGGGACATCCATCTCAGACAGTCGACCATCATCGGCATCGTGGGCGCTGGGGGCATCGGGGCGACGCTCTACAACGCGTTCTCGCGCTACGACTACGATTTCGCGCTGGCCATCCTGATCGTGATCGTGGCCATCGTGCTGCTGGGCGAGGCGGTGAGCGCGGTGGCGCGCCGGAGCGTGCAGTGACGCCTGTCTCGCGCACGTGGCGTCGCTACTCCCGAACGCACACGCTGATCCGGGCGGGCGCCCAGCTCGCGGTCGCCGTGCTCGCCGCGTGGATGCTCGCCCGCCTCGGCATCCGATGGGACTACGTGGCCGATTCTCCCGCCCAGATCGGCGACCTGCTGGGCCGCACGTTCCCACCGGACTGGCGCTTCGCCCGCGCGCTGCTCGCGCCGCTCGTGCAGACCCTCAACATCGCGACTCTGGGAACAGTTGGCGGGGTCCTGCTCGCATCGCCGATCGCGATCCTCGCCGCGCTCAACACCACCCCGAACCGCGCCGCCTACGCGCTGGCGCGTCTCACCATGGTGGTCAGCCGCTCGGTCGACACGCTGATCTGGGCGCTGATCTTCATCATCGTGGTCGGCCCCGGCTCGCTGGCCGGCGTGCTGGCCGTCGCGGTCCGCTCGATCGGCTTCGTCTCCAAGCTCCTCGCCGAGGGCATCGAGGAGATCGACCGCGGTCAGGTCGAAGCGGTGACCGCGACCGGGGCCACGCGTTTACAGACGCTCCTCTACGCGATCGTCCCCCAGGTCAAGCCCGTCTTCGCCGGCATCTGCATCTACCGCTGGGACATCAACATCCGCGAGTCCACCGTCCTGGGATTGGTCGGCGCCGGCGGCATCGGCTTCGCACTCAACGAATCGATCCTGGGCCTCGAATGGAGCCGCGTGGGGATGATCCTGGTGGTCATCCTGATCGTGGTCGCCGCATCCGAAGCCGCCTCCGCCTACGTCCGCAAGCGCCTGACCTGACGCGAGCGTGAATCAGGGGCGGCGTTGCAAACGGGCTTCAGGGCTCGAGCGATCTGAATTCTTCTTCGAGCTCTTCTGCCGTGATCTGGATGGTGGGAATCCGATGACGGTTGGCCAAGTCGAGAAACTCAACTCTGCTCATGCCGAGATCGTTGGCCGCTCGTCCGGAACTGATCCGACCGAGTCGATAAAGCTCGAGGATCTCGCGCGCCCGCTCCGTCGCCGGTTCGCTGGGGAGTCCCATATCAGCCGCGACGCGCCCGTCGCGCTGTCGGCGCCACGCGTTTGTTCGGCAGCCGCTTAGGCACGACGCGATCCTTCATCTCGTCCAGCGACATCGTGCGCCCAGAAGCAAATTCCGCGCGAGCGCGCTCGATGAGTTCCAGAAACTCGGGATGCTGACTCAGAGCCAACGATTCGCGGTCAACATGTTTGAGCGGAACGAGCGCCGCAACCGCGCGACCGCCCTGAGTCACGAGGACGGTCTCGTCGCCGAAGTCCGTGATGTAGTCGGCGAGCGATCGAACCGCCGAGGACAGCTTCAGTCGCTTCACAGCCGTATCTCCTCGCTACCGATCATCAGTACATTGCGTATCTTACGTCCGACCGCGAGAATCTGGACGATTCCGCTCTCCTCGCCGATGACTTCGTAAAACACCCGCAGCTGGCCGACCCGAAGCTCCCACGGCGCGAGAGGATTGGGCCGCAACGGTTTCCGGTGCCGCGTCTCCGTGCGCGGCTCGTGACCCAGTTGACGCTCGATCGCGTCGAGAACCGTTGCCCGCTCGCGCGCCGTCAGGCTTCCAAAGTGCGCCTGGACTGATTCTGCGAACGCGATCTCGTAGGGCACTCGTCTCCCACCGCTGCTGCTACGAAGGGATTATCCCTCGGAAGGGAATCGCGAGCCTGCACTCCGAACGTCTGGTTTCAGTCGTGTGCTGTAACGGCTGCGGCTCGATGCGATCGTTGGCCTTCATCAGCGGGATCTCTCGCATTACTTCGTTTGGGTGCGCATGCTGGGTCGCCGACAGCGCACGATCAGAGACTCCGGTTAGATGCTTGAACCGCCTACCCGGGTCAGGCAAAATCGCGGCGCCTTGCGGCGGGGCCGTGGGCGCATGCCGATGGCGGTGACATCTCCCAAGGTCGTGGTGAGCGGGGTCAGCGTGACGTTCGAGGCGCGCGGGCAGACGGTGCTCGCGCTCGATCGGGTGTCGCTCGACGTCGCGGCGGGGGAGTTTCTGTGCATCGTGGGGCCGAGCGGGAGCGGGAAGTCCACGTTACTGCGGGTGCTGGCGGGGCTCCTCAGGCAGAGCGCGGGTGAAGTCCGGATCGCGGCGGATCATCCCGGCTCACCGCTGACTGCGATGGTGTTTCAGGAGCATGCGCTGTTGCCGTGGCGGAGCGTGATCGACAACGTGGTGTTCGGGCTCGAGAACCGTGGGGTGGCGCGGGCGGAGCGCGAGGCGCGGGCGCGGGAGATGCTCGCGATGGTCGGGCTCACGCGCTTCGCCAAGCACTATCCGTATCAGCTCTCCGGCGGGATGAAGCAGCGGGTGGGGATCGCGCGTGCGCTGGCCAACGATCCGGAAGTGCTGTTGATGGACGAGCCGCTGGCGGCGCTCGACGCGCAGACGCGGGCCATCATGCAGGAAGAGCTGCTGCGGATCTGGGCCACGCTCGGCAAGACCGTGATCTACGTCACGCACTCGCTGGAAGAAGCGCTGCTGCTCGGCGACCGCGTGGTGCTGCTCACGGCGCGACCGGGGCGGGTGAGTCAGGTCTTCCCCGTCGATCTCGGGCGCCCGCGCGGGCTCGAGATCCGCGGCTCGCAGGCTTACGGCGCGTTGCTCGAGAAGATCTGGTCCCAGCT
>DATHGT010000054.1:0-30964 GCA_035317605.1 Candidatus Acidiferrum sp.
CGCGGGGCGCGGGTGGAGGGGTCGAGGCGAAACCAGTAGAAGCCGTGGGGGCCGAGGCTCAGGAAGTAGGGCCGGTCGCCGATCACCGGAAAGCGCGAGTTGCCGAGCAGCTCGAACGGGACGGCGCCGCGGTGGCGCGCCAAATCCAGCTCCACCGGCTGGGAGCGCTGGGAGAGGTTGGCCACCACGAGGATGCACTCGTCGCCGTGCTCGCGCAGGAAGGCGAGCACGCTGGAGTTGCGCGGACGGAGGAACTCGATGGTGCCGCGGCCGAACGCCTTCGAGCGCTTCCGGGTGGCGATGAGACGGCGCATGGTGTTGAGCAGCGACGATGGTGTCGCGCGTTGGGCCGCCACGTTCACGGCCTGGTAGCCGTAGATCGGGTCTGTGATCACCGGCAGGTAGAGCCGTCCCTCCTCGGCGGTGGAGAAGCCGGCGTTGCGGTCGCGCGACCATTGCATGGGCGTGCGCACGCCGTTGCGATCGCCGAGGTAGACGTTGTCGCCCATCCCGATCTCGTCGCCGTAGTAGATGATCGGGCTGCCGGGCAGGGTCAGCAGCAGCGCGTTCATCAGCTCGATGCGCCGCCGATCGTTCTCGAGCAGCGGGGCCAGCCGGCGGCGGATGCCGAGATTCAGCTTGGTCTGCGGATCCGAGGCGTAGGCGTAGTACATGTAGTCCCGCTCCTCGTTGGTCACCATCTCGAGGGTCAGCTCGTCGTGGTTGCGGAGGAACAGGGCCCACTGGCAGTTGGGGGGAATGGCCGGGGTGTGGGTGAAGATGTCGAGGATGGGCAGGCGGTCCTCGCCGCGCACGGCCATGTAGAGGCGGGGCATCAGCGGGAAGTGGAAGGCCATGTGGAACTCGTCGCCGTCGCCGAAGTAGGGCCGGACGTCCTCGGGCCACTGGTTGGCCTCGGCCAGGAGCACCCGGTCGCCCCCATACTCGGCGTCGATCACCGCACGGAACGTCTTGAGCACCTCGTGGGTCTCCGGGAGATTCTCGCAGTTGGTGCCCTCGCGCTCGATCAGATACGGCACCGCGTCGCACCGGAACCCGTCGAGGCCGCGGTCGAGCCAGAAGCGCATCACGTCGAGCATGGCCTTGCGCACGGCCGGGGTCTCGTAGTTCAGATCCGGCTGGTGGCTGAAGAACCGGTGCCAGTAGTGCTGGTGCCGCACCGGATCGTGCGTCCAGTTCGATTTCTCGGTGTCGGTGAAGATGATCCGCGCGTCGCGATACTTCCCCTCGGTGTCGCTCCACACGTAGTCGTCGCCGTGCGCGCCGGCGGGATCGCTGCGGGAGGCCTGAAACCACGGGTGCTGGTCGGAGGTGTGGTTCATCACGAGGTCGGCGATCACCCGCAACCCGCGGGCGTGGGCGGCGTCGAGGAACTTCTGGAAGTCCTCGACGGTCCCGTACGACGGGTGAATGCCGTAGAAATCCGAGATGTCGTACCCGTCGTCCTTCAGCGGCGAGGGGTACATGGGCAGGATCCACAGGCAGTCGACCCCGAGATCCTTGACGTAGTCGAGGTTGGCGGTGAGCCCGGCGAAATCCCCGATACCGTTGCCGTCGGCGTCGGCGAAGGCCTTGACGTGGACTTCGTAGAAGACCGCGTCCTTGTACCAGGTCATGGCGTGAGCCAGAAGATCTGGGCGGGGGCCACGGCGGGGTCGAGGTCGACGTAGCCGCCCGGCCCTCGCCACTCGTAGGTGGCGCCGCTCAGCAGCTCGCGCATGCGGTACGGCGTCTCCGCCGAGAAGCCCAGCTCCTGGATGGGCACCTCGACCATCGAGGCGTGGCGCGCGAACGGGTCGAGGTTGACGGCGACGAGAATCACGTCGTCGCGCTCCGGCGTCATCTTGCCGTACCAGAGGACGTTCGCCTCGTCGGATTCGTAGAAGCGCAGGTTGGTGGAGAGCTGCAGCGCCCCGTGCTCGCGACGGATCCGGTTGAGGCGGGTGATCAGCGCGGTGAGGTTGCCGGGAGCGTCCCAGTCGCGCGCCTTGATCTCGTACTTCTCGGAGGACAGGTATTCCTCGGAGCCCTCGGCGAACGGCGTGTTCTCACCCAGCTCGTAGCCGCTGTAGATGCCGTAGAGCGACGAGAGCGTGGCCGCGAGCACGAGCCGCATGCGGAAGGCCGGCGGCCCTCCCCGCTGCAGGGTCTCGTGCAGGATGTCCGGCGTGTTCGGCCAGAGGTTGCCGCGGAAGTAGTCGGCCACGGGCGGCCGCGTGATCTCCTCGAAGTACTCCCGCAGCTCGCGCTTGTCGTTGCGCCACGTGAAGTACGTGTAGGACTGGGTGAAGCCGGACTTGGCCAGGACCTTCATCATCTTGGGACGCGTGAAGGCCTCGGCCAGGAAGACGGCCTCGGGGTGCCGCGCCTGGACGGCGCGGATCAGCCACTCCCAGAACTTCACGGGCTTGGTGTGCGGGTTGTCGACCCGGAACGTCTTCACCCCGTGGCCGATCCAGAACTCGACGGTCCGCCGCATCTCCTCCCACAGCGGCGTCGGATCGTCCCCCTGGAAGTTCAGCGGATACACGTCCTGGTATTTCTTGGGCGGGTTCTCCGCGTACTTGATGGTGCCGTCGGGCCGGTGGAAGAACCACTCGGGATGCTCGCGCACCCACGGGTGATCCGGCGAGGCCTGGATGGCGAAGTCGAGCGCGACCTCGAGGCCGAGCTCGCCGGCCCGCGCCACCAAGCGGTCGAAGTCCTCGAGGGTGCCGAGATCGGGATGGACGGCGGTGTGGCCGCCCTCGGGTCCCCCGATGGCCCACGGGCTGCCCGGATCGTCGGGGCCGCCGGTGAGCGCGTTGTTGCGCCCCTTGCGGAAGGCGCGACCGATGGGATGGATGGGCGGCAGATAGACGACGTCGAACCCCATGGCGGCCGCGCGCTCGAGCTGGCGCTCGGCGTCCTTGAAGGTGCCGTGCCGGCCGCCCTCGCCGGTGGAGCGCGGAAAGAACTCGTACCAGGCGGCGAAGCGGGCGCGCACGCGGTCGGCCACGATCTCGAACGTGCGATCGCACCAGGTCGCCTCGCCGCGGTCCAGATAGGCGTCCATGAGCGTGCCCAGCGCGTCGTCCGCGGCGGCGCTCACCGCGTCCTCGCCGTCGCCGTCGCGCAGGCGCGCGGCGAACCCGCGCAGGCGCGCGGCATCGTCGTGGCCGCCGCGCCCGCGCGAGGCTCGCGCCGCGGCGTCCTCGACGAGGACCGCGCCTTCCCGCAGCTCGCTCGTCACGTCCTGGCCGGCGGCCACCCGCTTGTCGAGATCGACGCGCCAGGAGCGGAAGGGATCGGCCAGGGCCTCGATGGTGAACTCGTAGCGCGCGTTGCCGTCGAGGGGAACGCGGCCCGCCCAGCGATCGTTGTCGACGAACCGCATCGGGCTCTCCCGCCATTCTCGCGCTCCGTCCTCGCGGTAGCGGACGAACGCGACCAGGACGTCGTGTCCCTCCTTGAAGATGTCGGCCGACACCTCCACCGTCGCGCCCCGTTCGCGCTTGACCGGATACCGCCCGCCATCGACGGTCGGCGCCACGTTCTCGATCACCACCGTCCGCCGCATCTCGGCCGCGGCGGGCGGCGCTCCCACCGCTCGTCCCGTTCGCCTCGTGTTCTTCGGGGTCATCTCCATCGCTCCACCAGGTACGGCTTCTGCCGCTCGAAGGCCGCGCCGACCGCCTCGATCCGGGCCTCCGTCTCCGCGGCGCCGCGATCGCGGGTGGCCACGATGAAGGCCGCGGTGCGCCCGAGATAGAGGGGGACCAGCGAGCGCAGCAGGTGCTCGCGGTGCACGACCCCATAGTGGTGACCGAGCGCGAAGTCGTAGACCACGCGGGCCCACAGGTCGTCGGGGAACCGAAAGCGGGCGGCCTCGACCCCGTTGAGGGCGAGCACGTCGCCCAGGGTCTCGGCGGTCATGATGTGCTCCCAGATCGTGGTGAGATCCCGCAGGCCGAGACGGAAGGCCTCGATCATCCACTCCACGTCGACGTCGACGGGCTCGGTCAGGGACGGCGGCAGCTCGCCGTATCCCGGCACCGGCTCGCTCCCGCGCGTCTCGAGCCAGAGGTCCCCGTGGCGATCCATCACCGTGAACACCGCGCCGAGGCTCTGCGCCACCATGGTGGGCAGGTCGCGGCTGCGGGTGGCCGACTGGACGCGATAGGCCCCCAGCGGCACTTCCCAGACCGAGAAGCCGTCGGCGATCGCCGTCCCCACGATCCACACGTCGGTGATGTCGCGCCCCGTCCAGTTCCAGCGCGGATGCACGAGCAGGTGCTCGACGAGCCGGGCCGACAGCGCCTGCTGGCCCCCGAGCGGCTGGTGGAGCCGCCGGCTGTACAGCGCGCGCAGGAGCGGGCTCAGGAGGAGCCGGGTGATGGTGCCGTCGTAGCGGTGACGCACGTAGGCGGCGGCCACCCAGTCCGCCCCGTCCTCCCGGATGGGACGGGACAGGCGTTGAGGCCACTCATCGGTGATCGTGGTCGCGTCGGCCTCGAGCAGCACGAGCACGCGGGCCGGGAGCCGCCGGGCGATGGCGAGGATGGTGCGCAGGGCCTCCCCGCGGCCGGGCACGCCGTGGAACGGGACCTCGGCCCGCTCGCCGAGCGGCGCCTCCGAGTGGGCGAGCACGGCGGGCACGCCGGCCTGGGCCAGCAGCTGCGGGGTGCCGTCCGAGGAGCCGGCGTCGGCGTTGACGAGGGCGGTCGACAGCCCGCGGAAATGCTTGTCCGCGGCCACCCGCACGGCCTCGGCCACCAGCGGGACCGTGGCCGCGTTGTTGTAGCTCGGCACGCCGATGGCGATCTCGCACGGGCCGATCCGCTCGATCTGGGCCCGCACGTCCTCGGACAGGCGATCGATCGTGGTCTCGGGTCCTCGGCGCGCGTCGCTCATGAATCGGCGAGGGGCCGGCTCCTCATCCCGTGAGGTGAATGAGCATCGCCAGATACTCGGTGAGGTGCCGCGTGGTGAGAAACGTCCGGCGCACGTGCTCGCGGCCGGCCGCGCCCATGCGCGCGATCAGCTCCGGGTTGTTGAGGAGATGGCGGATGCGGAAGGCCGCGCCCTCGATGGAGTGGACGGTGTAGCCGGTCACGTCGTAGGTGATCTGCTGGGGCAGCCCCCCCGCGAAGCCCGCGATCACCGGCTTGCCCTTCCACATGGCCTCGGCCGCTCCGAGACCGAAGCCTTCGCGGATGGACTTCTGGAGCACGATGGTGGCCGCGCGCTGGAGCGCGTTGATCTGCAGGTGCGCGTCGGGCGGCAGCTCCAGCACCACGATGTCGGGGTCCTGCCGCGCCGCCTCGCGGAGATCGGCCAGCACGTCGAGGCTCTCGCGGTCGTCGCCCGCGCTGCCCGCGAGCACGAGCCGCACCGGATGACTCTTCTTCACGAGCCGGTACGCGTTGACCACCCCGAGCGGATCGCGGTCGCGCGTGAACGGACCGATCTGCACGAGCAGGGGGCGGCCGGGCGGGACGCCGAGCGTGCCCAGGATGCTCGCGATCTCCCGCGACGAGAGCTCCCGGTTCTTGTCCGACAGAGGATCGATCGAGGGATGGATGACGTAGAGCGGAATGCCCAGGCGATGCGCGAAGCGGGGCAGCGAGAACACGGCGCCGTCGTACTGCCGGGCGATCGGACGAAAGAACGACCACGCCCGCCGCTGGGCGCGCGAGCAGTCGAAGTGGCAGCGCCACACCCAGTGCCCCTCGCCAGGCCGCTCGACCACGAGCGAGGCCGGCTGCACGTCGTGGACGAGCACGAGGTCGGCGGCCAGGTGAAGCTTCTTGGCGTTGACCCGGTTCATCTCGACGTAGTGATCGAGGGCCTCGTCGGTGAGCAGCCGCTCCGTGCCCTCGAGCGCCTGCTGGAGCGCGCGGCCGGTGGCGTAGAACCCGGGATCGCCCCCGGTGATCTCCCAGCCCGCGTCGAGCCCGAGATCGGTGAGGATCGGCACGATGGTCCTCAGCATCTCGGCGGCGCCGCCGCCGAAGCGTCCGCCGCTCACGTGCAGGAAGCGCCGGCCCTGCACCCGCTCGGCCAGCTTCAGGATGATGTCGACGGTGCCGGGGGGGGCGACCGCTCGATAGTCGTCGATCTTGATCACGGCTTCTCCAGCTCTTCGTCCACCAGGCTCAGGATGCGGGCCCGCACGCGCTCGAGGTTCGTCATGTAGGTGTCGATGCGCCCGATGCGCTCGGCCAGCTCGGCCATGCCGAGCGAGTCCCGGAGCCACTCGCCGAAGTCGCCGGTGGCGCGCCCGAGCCGGGCGCGGGCCTCGACCATGTGGAAGTAGATCGCGCTCGCCTCGACCGCGGCCAGCCCGGCCCGGAACTCGGCCAGCGTGCGCGCGGTGACGCCCAGCGGCACCTGGATGACGTGCGACTGCTGGAAGTGGAAGGTCTCGCCGAACTCCACGCGGGGCACCGTGCCGAGCCTGGCCAGGTGATCGTGGATGATGGTGACCAGCTCCTCCCGCAGGTCCTCGACCTGCCGCCACTCGAACGGGTCGACGAGGGCCAGCCGCTCGGCGAGGACCTGGTCGCGCACGTCCACGGCCACCCAGCGGGCGAAGTCGTTGCCGTAGGCGATGCCCGCCGGGCGCTGGCGCAGAAAATAACCATGGGTGTGATAGAAGATCGAGTCGGCCGGCACCTCCTCCAGGCGATCCATCAGCTCCCGCTCGTCGTCGGCGGTCCGGTCGAGCACGCGGCGCAGCTCCACGCAGCCGAAGAAGGCGAACGGCTCCCTGGCGATGCGGGCGCGGGGATCGCCGGGCGCGGTCATGCCCGCGCCTCCGGGGTCAGCGCGAAGCCGAGCGCGGCGGCGATCGGCTCCAGCGCGGCCTGCGCGTCGGGGCGGGCGCGCCACAGCGCGAAGAAGTCGTTCTGGGCGCTCCAGAGGCCGAACCGGATCCCCGCCCGCCGGGCATCCTCGATGAGCGCGCGCGCCGCCGCGATCCGCTCGGGCGACGCGTCGTCCCGGAGCGCCGAGAGCGTGCGGTGAACGGTCTCGCGCAGCGGGGCCCGCGCGAAGTCGAGGCCGAGCGCGCGCGCCTCGTCGATCAGCTCGAACACGCGGGGCGGGATCGCGGCCGGCGTCCCGAGCGTGGCCAGCTCGGCGGCCACGCGTTTCTCCAGCACGTGCTGCGCGGTCAGCCGGAACACCTCGGGGAGCGGCGCGTCGACCTCGCGCAGGTAGTGAGCGAGGGCGCGGCTCTCCTCCCAGATCCGGTGATACGTCTCCTCGTGACGCAGCAGCACCGCGCGGACGACCTGGTCGAGGACGCGGCGCCGGTCTTCGAGGAAGAGGTCGCGCAGCGAGAAGGTCTCCCGCGGGAAGTACTCGTCGAGCCCGCGCACCATGTCGGCCATGCTGTGGCGCTCGTAGCGGCCCAGGAGATCGGCCTTCATGCGCGCGTACTCGACCTCGTCGTAGGCGCCGACGCCGCAGGAGACGTCGTGTCCGCCGAAATGCAGGAGCGCGTAGACCGCGTCGCCGATCTCGCCCGTCGGCTCGAACGTCACCCGCACGTGGCCGATGCGCGCCTGGGTGTCGGCGTAGGCCTCGCGCGCCTCGTCGAGCCGCTCCACGCGATACGCATACACGCGCGCGTCGTCCGCGGCCTCCTCGACGAGGCCGGTGATCGCGTAGTTCGCCACCAGCCGATTGGGGACCACGACGGCCGGCAGCACGAGGCGGCGGTAGACCTCGGCGCCGTCCTTGAACGAAGACCCGTCGGCCGGCGCCTTCCCCAGCCGCCGGAGCAGCTCGGTCTCCGGGGCGCCGCCGCCGAGCTGGCGGAGGTAGCGCAGGGCGAGCGCCGCGTACTTGAGGTTCTGCACGGGCTCGAGGCCGGCGAGGTCGTCGAAGAACCAGCCGCACGAGGTGTACATGAGCATCCGCTGGCGCTGCATCTCCATCAGCCGGGCGACCTCGAGTCGCGCCTCGGCGTCGAGCGGCGTGCGCGCATGCCGCGAGAGCCAGGCGTCGACACGCTCGGGCGCGCGGTCGAGCACCACGTCGATGTCATCGTCGCGGGCCGCCCACGGGTCCTTGAGCAACGCGCCGCCGCGGGATTCGAAGAGGGCGTCGATCTCGTCGCGCAGCCAGTCGAGGGCTTCGCGCAGGGGCGCGCGCCAACGGTGAGAACGGCGACCGTCGATGCCGCACCCGCAGTCGGCACGCCAGCGCTCGACGCCGTGAGCGCAGCTCCACGAGGTGTTGTCGCGGATCTCGACCTCATGGGTGGGCGGGTGCGCGGCAAGGAACGCGCCGTAGTTGGTCAGCTCGGCCTCGCCGGTCGCCTCGATCTGGCCCACCGCGGCGGCCAGCGCCATCTCGCCGAACTTGTGGTGATGGCCGTAGGACTCGCCGTCGGTCGCGCAGTGGACGATCTGCGGCCAGTCACGCGCGTCCGAGAACCCGCCCATCAGCAATTCCACCAGCCGCTCGCCGCGCTCGAGCGCGTCGGCGAAGGCGATCGATCGCGAGATCGGCCCGTCGTAGAAGAACAGGGCGAGCTGCCGTCCACCGGAGCCGCGCCAGAGATAGGCGCGGCTGGGATCGATGCCGTCGCCCACGTCTTCCCACGCCTCCGCGCCGATCGGCCGAACTCGCCCCGCCTGGTGGGGCGCCAGCACCGTGAAGCGTACACCGGCCTCGGCGAGGACCTCGAGCGACTCTCCGTCGACGGCCGTCTCCGGCAGCCACATGCCCTCGGGGTCGCGGCCGAAGCGCTCGCGGAAGTCCTCGAGGCCCCAGCGCACCTGGGTGACCTTGTCGCGCCGGCTGGCCAGCGGCAGGATCATGTGGTTGTAGACTTGGGCCAGCGCGTTGCCGTGGCCGCGCGCCCGCACGCTCGCGCGGTCGGCGTCCACGATGCGCTCGTGCACGGTCGGCGCGTGACGAGCCAGCCACGCCATCAGCGTGGGGCCGACGTTGAACGAGATCTTCTCGAAGTTGTCCACGATGTCGACGATGCGGTTGTCGTCGTCGACCCGGCGGGCCGCGGTGTTGGGGGCATAGCACTCCGCGGTCACCCGCTCGTTCCAGTCGTGATACGGCGCCGCGCTGTCCTGGATCTCCACGGCCTCGAGCCATGGGTTCTCGCGCGGAGGCTGGTAGAAGTGCCCGTGGATGACGATCGCGCCGCGGGAGGGCATCAGAGATCGTCCAGGTTGCGCAGGAAGTCCCGCCGCCCTCCACGCGGGACGACCACGAGGCCGGACGGGTCGACGTGGAAGCGGCGCCGATCGGCCGCCGTGTCGAGTCCGATCTCGGTGTCGGCCGGGATGATATTGAAGCGATCGACGATGGCCCGCCGGAGCCGGGCGCCCTTTCCCACGGTGGTGTGATCCATGATGATCGAGTCCTCGATCACCGCGCCCTCGTTGACCCACACGCTGCAGCCGAGGATCGAGTTGCGGATGGTCGCGCGCTTGATCAGCGACGCCTCGCCGATCTGGGCGTTGTCGACGTCGCTGCCGATGAAGCGTGCGGCCGGCCCCGGATGCTGGCCCACGCGGATCGGCCAGTAGCGGTTGTCGAGGTCGAAGCGGGGCGACTCGCCGAGGAGATCCATGTGGGCGTCCCAGTACGCGCCGATGGTCCCCACGTCGCGCCAGTACGCCGACTCCTCGTAGGGCTTGACGCCCGGGACGTCGTTGAGCTGGAAGTCGTAGCCGTACACGCGGCCGGAGGGCACCATCTCGGGAATGATCGACCGGCCGAAGTCGTGGTCGGTGCTGCGACGGGCGTCGGCCAGCAGCGCGTCGACGAGGGGCTGCCGCGAGAACAGATAGTTGCCCATCGAGACCAGCGCGCGCCGGGGATCGCCGGGCATCGGCATCGGCCGCTCGGGCTTTTCCTGAAAGTCGGTGACCCGCGAGGCCCCGTCGACCGCGAGCACGCCGAACTGCGACGCCTCGGCCAGCGGCACCGGACGCGCGGCGATCGTCACGTCGGCTTCCCTGTCGCGGTGGAAGGCGATCATCTGGGTGACGTCCATGCGGTAGATGTGATCGGAGCCGAAGACCGCGATGTAGTCGGGGTTGAAGTCGTCGATCAGGTTGAGGTTCTGGAGCACCGCGTCGGCCGTGCCCTTGTACCACGCCGAGCTCACCCGCATCTGGGGCGGCACCACGGTGACGAAGTAATCGGTGATGAGACCGGTGGTGCGCCACGTCGAGCGCAGGTGCTCGATCAGCGACTGCGACTTATACTGCACCAGCACGTAGATCGAGTACACCTCGGAGTTCAGGAAATTCGAGAGCACGAAGTCGACGATGCGATGGCGCCCGCCGAAGGGCACGGCGGGCTTGGAGCGCTCGCGGGTGAGCGGATGGAGGCGCTCGCCCTTGCCCCCGGCCATGATCATGGACAGCACACGGGCGCGTCTGGGCATGGGACTAGCTCGCGGGCGGCAGCGCCCAAGTGGGATCGAGATCGGGGAAGAGAAAGTCCTCGCGCTCGAGGCGGCGCAGGGTCTCCGCGGCCTCGATGCTGAGCGGCTCGCCACCGGCCAGCGTGCGCGCCATCTCGGACAGCCGCTTGAAGCCCGCGTAGTGCTCGGCCACCCGGCGCTCGGCATAGTCTCGGGCCGACCACGTGGTGATGAGGAACTGCCAGTCCGAGGCCTCGAGCAGGAGCAGCTCCCGCGTGGCCTGGGCGAGGACGCGCCGGGCGTCGTCGCCGTCGACCGTGCGGAGCGCTTCCACCCATTCGGCTTCGGCGGCGTAGACCCGATCCCACGTCCATTCCGTGTCGGGGTTGAGCCAGACCCGGTGATCGCCGCCCTCGCCCCACGAGCCTTCGGGCAGCGCGACCGTCTCCGTGGGCGGCACGACCTCCAGCGCTTCGCCGAGCGTCGTGGGGGTGATGCCGGCCGCGGCCAGTCCGCGGGTGACGTGCTCGAGGAACATCGGGCCCTCGAACCACCAGTGTCCGAACAGCTCGGAGTCGTACGGCGAGCACACCAGCGCGGGGCCGTTCTTGGCGGCGGCGACCAGCGTGTCGCGCAGCACCTCGACGAAGTGACGCGCGTGCGTGCGCGCCTGGGCGGCCGCCGCGGCGGGATCGTACGGCTGTTTGCCGCCGAGATCGCCGGACGCGTCGGTGATGCGCCAGAAGCGCAAGCCGCCCGGGAAGTGCTTCTTGTGGAACTCGAGATAGCTGACGTCCCCCGGATAACCGTGGGCGCGGCTCCACACCTGCACCGTGCTCTTCGGGTCGCGGAAGAAGGCCGTGGCGCTGCCGACACCGCCCCTCGACGCGACCCGATAGGGGACGTACGGCGTGCGCGCGTTGGCGAGCGGAAGCTCGGCCGGCGGATGGTCGGCCTGGCCGTGCGCGGGGAGGTACTCGCGATAGAACGAGATCGGCTGCGCGGCCGAGATCAGGTGCGCGTCGGCGACGAAGTACTCGAGCCCGTGAACGGCCAGCATCTCTTCGATGCCCGGGCGCAGGCGCCGCTCGCTGCGCTCGCGGCCGGTGGGCGCCGTCCATTCGTAGCGCGGCCGATACGCGCACTCCGGCAGCCAGATGCCGCGCGGCGCCCGCCCGAAGTGGCGGCGATGGGTTTCGACGGCGACGCGAAGCTGGAGGTGGATGGACTCGTCGCGCGAGAGCAACGGCAGGTACCCGTGAGTGGCCCCGCACGTGATCATCTCGACGTGGTGCTCGCGCTGCAGCTCGCCGAAGGTGCCCGGGATGTCGCCGCCGATGCGACGGTGCAGCTCCCACATCCGCTCGTAGAATTCTTCCCAGAAGTGGGTCAGGCCGACGAGATCGTTCCGCCCCTCCTTGGTGAATTGCTCGCGGCCCTCGACGCACGCCCGCCGCACGTTCTCGTAGTAGAAGGACAGTTCTTTCTGAAACTCGGCCGAGGCGAGCTGCTCGGTGAGGACCGGCGAGAGATTGATGGTCCACTTCGGCGAGATGCCGTCGCCCACCAGCCGGTGAATGGTCTCGAGCAGCGGCAGGTAGCACTCGAAGGCCGCCTCGCAGAGCCAGTCGCTGCCGTGCGGCCAGCGGCCGTGATTGACCACCATCGGAAGATGAGTGTGAAGGACGAGTGAGAATGGATAGCCCATCAACGCGTACCTTTCAGCAAGATCAGGGCCAGGTATGGCCTGCTCGCCCGTGCTCAGTTCGCCTCCGGACGGCGGCCCGGACTGGAGATCATTGGACCGTATGAACGCGCCTGGCGCAAGCGTTCGTCCCGACGCGGTGAGCTTCGGGGTGTGGGCGCCGCGATGCCGATCGCTGGACCTCGTCATCGATGGATCCCCCGCCCGCGCGATGCGCGAGGACGGCGACGGTTTCTTCACGACCGTGGTCGAGCATCTGGCCGCCGGCACGCGCTACCAGTATCGGCTCGACGGCGAGCGCTATCGACCGGACCCGGCGTCGCGCTGGCAGCCCGGCGGCGTGCACGGCCCGTCCGCCGTCGTGGACCCCGCGGCCTTCGAGTGGACCGATCAGGCGTTCCCCGGTCACGCGCTCGCCGATCTCGTGTTCTACGAGGTGCACGTGGGCACGTTCACGACCGCGGGGACGTTCGAGGCCGTGATCCCGCACCTCGATCGGCTGGTCGACCTCGGGATCACGGCCATCGAGCTGATGCCGATCGCCGAGTTCCCCGGCTCGCGCAACTGGGGCTACGACGGCGTGCACCTCTACGCGCCACAGTCGACCTACGGCGGGCCGCGCGGGTTGCGGCGCCTGGTCGACGCCGCGCACGCTCGCGGATTGAGCGTGGTGCTCGACGTCGTCTACAACCACCTCGGGCCCGAGGGCAACTATCTCGCGGAGTACAGCCCGTACTTCACCGAGCGATACAAGACCCCGTGGGGCTCGGCCGTGAACTTCGACGGCGCCGACGCGGCCGGGGTGCGCCGGCACTACGTCGAGAACGCGCGGTACTGGGCCCGCGAGTTCCACGTCGACGGGTTTCGGCTGGACGCCATCCACGCCATCCACGACGCGAGTCCCGTGCACATCCTGACCGAGATCGCCGAGGCGGCGCACGAAGAAGGCCGGAAGCTCGGGCGGCCGGTCTACGTCATGGCCGAATCCCACGACAACGATCGAAACCTCGTGCGGCCGCCCACCGAGGGCGGTATCGGCCTCGACGCGGTGTGGTCGGACGACTTCCACCACGCCCTGCACGTGCGGCTCACCCGCGAGTCGATGGGGTACTACGCGGACTACGGCACACCCACTCAGCTGGCCCGCGCGATCGAGGAAAGCTTCGCGTTCCAGGGCGAGTGGTCCGAGTACTTCGGCCGCGAGCGCGGGACGCCGAGCGCCGATCTGCCGGGCGAGCGCTTCGTGATCTGCGTGCAGAACCACGATCAGGTGGGCAACCGGGCGCTCGCCGATCGCCTGACCACCATGCTGCCGTTCGAAGCGGTCAAGCTGGCGGCCGCGCTGATGTTCGTGGCCCCCGCGCTTCCCCTGCTCTTCATGGGCGAGGAATACGGAGAGACGGCCCCGTTCCAGTACTTCACCTCGTTCATCGACCGCGGGCTGACCGAGGCGGTGCGTCGGGGCCGGGCCGCGGAGTTCGCGCGCTTCGCGTGGGCGCGCCCGATCCCCGACCCCGACGCGCCGGGCACGTTCGTGGCCTCGCGGCTGAACCACGCGCTGGCCCAGGCGCCGCGCCACCGCGAGCTGCGCCAGTACTATCGCGATTGGCTGTCGCTGCGCCGCTCGCATCCCGCCCTGGGAGCGAGGGGCAAAGCGCTCACGCGCGCGACCCTCGACGCGGCCGGCGAGGTGTTGACGGTCACGCGCTCGGCGCCCGGCGGCGAGCGCGTCGTGCTGGTGGCGAACCTCACGGCGGAGCCGCGGCCGCTCGCCGTCGCGCGCCCTCACCACCACCTGATCGACAGCGCCGATCCACGCTTCGGCGGCCCCGGCACGGAGTCGCCGCTCGCGCCCTACCAGGTGTTGCTCGACGAGGCGACGGGATGATAGCGTCGCCTCGTGACTCCGGCCTCGCACCCCCCTGATCCGATCGACGCGATCCTCGCCCTCGACCTCGGAGGGCGCGGCATCGGATCGTTCTTCCAGCCCGGAGCGGCCGTCGCCGCCGCCCATGCGCTGACCGGCGCCGAGCGCGTGATCATCGTCACCGGGTTCAACGTGCCGCCCGGTCTGCCCGAGACCGACGGGCCGCCGGGCGCGGCCGTGCTGGGGCGCGCGCTGCGATTGCTCGGCGCGGACGTCCGCTACGTGACCGATCGCGCTCCCGCCGATCCGCTGGCCGCCGCCCTCAACGCCCTGGACGAGCCGGCCGAGGTCGATGTGTATCCGGATCTGCCCGGAGCGGCCCGTCTGATCCTCGAGCGTGAGACCCCCACGCATCTGATCTCGATCGAGCGTCCCGGCCGCTGCCGCTCCGGCGATTATCTGAGCGCGCGCGGCGAATCGATCGCCAAGTGGAACCTGCCGCTCGACGACCTGTTCCTGGCCGCCCGCGCGCTCAGGTCGGGCCGCGCCGGCGGTACCAAGACATCTCGTCCATCGCGGAAGGCCCGGGGCGAAGCCGGGCTCGCCGCGCCCGTGACCGTGGGGATCGGCGACGGCGGCAACGAGATCGGCATGGGCTCGGCTCGCGCCCAGCTCGCCCGCGGGGGCGCGTTGATGGCGCGCATCGCGTCGGTCGTCGAGGTGGACCACCTCGTGGTGGCCGGCACCTCGAACTGGGGGGCGTACGGTGTCGTCGCCGCGCTGGAGCGCTTGCACGGCCGGCTCCTGCTCCACACCGGCGCCATCGAGCGCCAGCTCATCGGGCGCTGCGTGGACGCGGGCGCCGTCGACGGCATCACCCGGAAGCGCGAGCCCACCGTCGACGGCCTCAGCGCCGAGATCCACGCCGGCATCGTGGAGCTGCTCCACGCTGCCGCCCGCACTCCGGGGGATTCGCAGCGCTCCCGCGGTATGATCAGGCGATGACGATTCACGAGGAGTATCGGGCGAAGCATCCTCGGGCCGCCGCGCTGACCGAGCGGGCGAAGAAGGCCATTCCCGGCGGCGTCACCCACGACATCCGCCATCACCTGCCGTTTCCGATCTACGTCGAGCGCGCCGGCGGCAGCCGCAAGTGGGACGTCGACGGCCACGAGTACGTCGATTACTGGATGGGACACGGCGCGCTCTTTCTCGGCCACTGCCACCCCGCGGTCGTCGATGCCGTGCGCGAACAGGTCGGTCGGGGCACGCATCTCGGCGGCTCGCACGAGCTGGAGATCCGGTGGGCCGAGCTGGTGAACCGATTGATCCCATGCGCGGACATGACGCGCTTCACGATGTCGGGGACCGAGGCCACGCACCTCGCCCTGCGGGTGGCGCGCGCCTTCACCGGGCGCCCGCGGATCGTGAAGCTCGCCGGCCACTTCCACGGCTGGCACGACGGGGTCGTGAGCGCGGTCAATCCACCGTTCGAGGTTCCGCTCTCGGCCGGGGTGCCGAGCGCCACCCTCGACCAGGTGGCGATCTGTCCGCCCAACGACGTCAAGGCCATCGAGACCGTGCTCGAGCGAGGCGACGTGGCCGCGGTGATTCTCGAGCCCGCAGGCGGTCAGTCGGGAACGACACCCACCATCCCCGGCTATCTTCAAGAATTGCGCGAGCTCACCCGTCGCCACGGGGTGGTTCTGATCTTCGACGAGGTGATCACCGGCTTCCGGTATGCGCCCGGCGGCGCCCAGGAATACCTCGGCGTGACGCCGGATCTGACCACCCTCGCCAAGATCGTGGCCGGCGGCCTGCCCGGTGGCGCGCTCTGCGGGACACGCGAGGTGATGGCGATGATCGCCCACCGCGGCGATCCCGTGTGGGACCGCACCGAGCGCGTGGCCCACGCCGGAACGTTCAACGCCAACCCGCTGTCGGCCGCCGCCGCCATCGCCACCCTCGAGATCGTCGCCGACGCGTCGCTCCAGGCCCGCGCCAACAAGTTCGGTGACGCGCTCCGCGCGGCGCTTCGCGAGGCCATGCGGCGCGCGGGCGCTCCCGGCACCGTGTACGGCGAGTGCTCGATCTACCACGTGTCGTTCGAGGGCACGCCCGGGCTGGCCGGCTTCGATCGCCCGCGGCGCGGCGACCTCTACCAGCTCCTGCGCTGCGCGCTGATCAACAACGGCGTCGATTGCTCGTCGCACCACGGCTGGATCTCGGCGGTGCACACCGACGAGGACGTCGCGCGAACGGTCGCCGCTTACGAGCGCGCGCTCGTCGCGATGGCGGCCGAGGGAGCGTTCGCGGCACGATGAGGCGCGCGGCGCCGCTCGTCCTGGTGCTCCTCCTGCTGGCGGGCTGCACGTACTATCCGACGGTCGCCGACACCGGCAGTCCCCGCATGGAACCCAAGAACGGCCGCTTGGTCCGCACCGCCGGTGGCGCGGTCTGCTACTTCGAGCTGGAGAGCACGGGCAAGTTCGGTGACCTGCTGGTGTCGGCGGAGAGCACCGCCGCCCGGCGCGTGGCCATCGTGTCCGCCGACGGCGCCGTCGTGACCAACATCACGGTCCCCGGCGAGAGCCGCCTCGGCTTCCGTCCCGACGGCTTCAAGATCACGCTGTCCGAGATCACCCAGCCGCTCACCCCCGGCGACGGGGTGATCGTCACGCTGGTCTTCGCCAAGTCCGGCCGCATCGGAGTCGTCAGCCGCGTCGAGTAGTGCCCCGCGCGTGACACCCACGCGCCCCTCTGCTATCCTCGACGTCCTGCGTGGGCAGGTAGCTCAGTTGGTAGAGCACAGGACTGAAAATCCTGGTGTCGGCGGTTCAATCCCGTCCCTGCCCACCATTTTTTCGCCCGGCGATACCTTCCGCGCAGCGCGCGCGCACACTACTTGGTGCACTTGAACTCGGCGGTGTCGGAGGATTTCATCACCTTGTCGCTGTAGACCATGGCGAGCGCGGAGCTGGGAGGGTCGCCCTGAAACGACTCGATGACGTACCAGCTCCTCCAGTCCGTTCGGGTGGGTTGATTCGCTTGCACATCCGGTCGCCCGACTTGCTCCAGGTCGAGCACAGGATCGCCCCCTCGGTCCTCTTTCCCGCGCTCGGAGAGATCCGCGTTCCCACCGAGACAAACGCGTCACCGCTGCCGTTGGCCGTACCTGAGACCAAGACTCGATATTTGTTCGACCCGAGATTGGTGCAAGACGCGGCGGTGATCTTCGCTCCGAACGGAGGGGCCGTCGGCGGACGCGGATCGGACGGCGGGCGTGGATCGGACGGCGGCCTCGACGGCTGCCCCTCTCGCGCAGCCTTCTCGGCTGCTGCGCGGCGCGCGGCTTCTTCACGACGTCGATCCGCCTCGGCTCGCTCGGCCGCGGCCCGGCGTTCGGCCTCCGCGGCCTCACGGCGGCGATCCGCGTCGGCCCGGTTGGCGGCGGCCTTGTCCGCGGCGGCCTTGTCCGCGGCGGCCTTCTCGGCGGCGGCCTTCTCGGCGGCGGCCCGGCGTGCGGTCTCCGCGGCTTCGCGACGTCGATCGGCCTCGGCCTTGTCGGCGGCGGCCCTCTCCGCGGCGGCTCGGTCGGCCGCGAACTTCGCCGCGGCACTCTCGAGCTCGGTCTTCTTCTGCGCCAGCTCCACCCGCTCGGCCTCGGCGCGCCGCCTCGCCGCGTCTTCCTCGGCGGCACGGCGCTGCCGCTCGATCGGCTGCTTCTCGCGTTGCGCCGTGAAGGAGGAGTACCCGCCGTAGCCGGCGAGGGCCAGGACCACCCGCGCGCCGCCCGCGGCCGCGAGCCACTTCGTGCGAGACCGGCGCGCGGGCGACGGTTCCGGGCTCGGCCCGGCGCCGCCCTCCGATGGACGATCGACGCGTACTCCGTCGGCCGGGGGACGTCCGGACCGCTGGGGGTCAATAGGTTCTGACACTGACGGACCGGGACGTGACTGACTGGTCCCCCCCGCCGCGCCGGCGGCGAGATCGGGGACGAGAGGACGGAGCGCCCGGAGCAGCAGCTGAACGTCGGAGGCCCAGCGCGCGTGGGTCAGCTCGACCGCGTTGCGATACGCCAGGTCCTTGACGTCGTCGGGCAGCTGGTCGGGGCGCGGCATCCTCGCGCCCGAATCAGCACGGGCACGACCGGGATGTCCCGCTTCAGCGCGGAGGCCGTCTCCAGACGAACGAAATCGGTCGGATCGTCGAGCCGTCGTCGGCCCGCTTCGTTCTTGGCGTCGCCCCAGTTCTGGCCGATGATGGCGAGCAGGACGCCGCAGGTCGCGACGGATTCGTCGATGGCCTTCCGGAAGTCGCGTCCCGGCGCGATGGCCGAGACGTCCATGAAGACCGAGTCTTCGCCGAACTGCTCCACGAGGTCGTCGAACCGACGACCCGCTTCGCCTTCCGAGTCGTCCCGCCGGTAGCTGATGAAGATCGCCCGCATCGCCAGCGTCCGATGGCGACCCTATCTCCGATCCGCCCTCGCGGTCAAGGCGGTGGCGCTACTCAGCGGCCCCTGAGGCGCAGCTCCTCGTAGGGCGCCGACCACGCATAGCCGGTGATCAGGTTGATCGCGGGTTCGGCCACGCGCTGGCCGTAGCCGTTCATGGTGGCGGTTTCCCAGATCGGGGCGAACATCGCCCGCTCGTACATCATCTGCTGGATGCGGTGCAGCGTGGCTTCCCGCCGCTTGCGGTCACGGTCGAGGGCCTGCTCCTGGATCAGCCCTTCGATGTCGGGATAGCTGCCGTAGGCGTAGGGGCCAGTGGCCGCCACGAAGGCCTCGAGCCGGGTGGCCGCGTTGCCGAAGGCCCCGCTGGCCGCGTAGGCCATCGGGCGGAGCTTCTTGTCGCGGAGCTGGCTGAAGAACGCGGCGCGCTCGAGGCTGCGCACGGTGCTCCGGATGCCGATGGCCGCGAAGTACGTCGCGACGGGCTCGAGGCTCTCGGCGAACGAGGTGTCGGTCGAGATCAGGCCGGCGTCGAAGCCGTTCGGGTAGCCGGCCTCGGCGAGGAGCTGCTTGGCCCGGCGGGGGTCGTAGGCGTAGAGCGGCGCGCGCCACGCGAAGTCGAAATCTTGAGGAATGATGCTGGCCGTGATCCGGGAATACCCGAGCGTGAGCGACTCGTTGATGGCCTGACGGTCGATCGCGTGGTTGGCCGCCAGCCGCACGCGGCGATCGGCCCAGGGCGACTTGGGATCCCACTGCTCGGTGAACACCACCCAGAACGTGGCGTTGAACAGCGATGGCTTCAGCGTGAGCCCTGGGGTGCGCCGGAGCTCCTCGGCCACGGGGCCGCGCAGCGTGTACGCGAGGTCCACCTCGCCGCGCTTGAGCATGGCGAACCGCGTGGTCTCGTCGGGGACCACCTTCATCACCAGGCGCTTGACGCTCGGCGGCTTGCGCCAGTACTGCTCGTTGGCCTCGAGGACCAGCTCCACGCCGGGATTGAACGACGCGAACCGGTAGGGGCCGGCGCCGATCGGATGCTTCTTGAAGCCCTCGTCGCCGACCTTCTCGACGTACTTCTTGGGAACGATCCAGGCGGCCCCCGTGGCCGGCGTGGCGTAGAAGACCATGAAATCCGGCCACGGCTCCTTGAGGGAAAAGCGCACACGCAGCGGATCGACGACCTGCACCTGGCGCACGCGGTCCTTGAGGAGCTTGGCCGACACGCCGCGATACCGCTCGAACGAGAACTTCACGTCATCGGCGGTGACGGGATCGCCGTTGTGGAAGCGCACGCCCGGGCGCAGGACGAACTCATAGGTCAGCCCGTCGGCGGACGCGGTCCAGCTCTCGGCCAGGCTCGGCGCCATGGGCTGGCCGGGCATCGGTTTGACGAGCGCGTCGTGGACGGCGAAGAGCACGAAGAACGGGGTGAGGATGCCGGTCGTCTCCGCCGGATCGAACCACGTCGGGGCCAGCGCGAACTGCACGGCCCACGTGAGCTGTCCCTCCGGCGCGGCCGCCGCCGGGCCGCAGGTCACGAGCAGCGCGACGATCACGATCAGTGTCGCGCGAACGATTGGGTCCTTCATGGCGCACCTCCCGTCCTACCGGGACTTCGGGCTCGAGGATCTCGGGGAACAACCATAGCTCACCCGGCGTGACGTGTCGCCGGTCTTCGGGGGCCGGGCGCGACGAACGGGGAGGCGACGGAGAAGGAGGCTCGACGGATCAGGCGGAGCGAATGAGCCGACGCGCGCGGCCGGCGCTCAGGAGACGCCGGCGCGGGCGCCCGTCCCGCGCACCCGCGAGGGGCGCGACGTTCCGCGCCCGAAGAGGAGGGTGCCGGCGACGAGCAAGTACCCCACGTAGGCCAGCGCCTCCAGGGCGGACGGGCGCGCCCGATAGCCCACCAGGCCGGCCAGGAATCCGCCGACGCCGCCACGGTCGCCGAGCAGGCGCGAGGTGTCCCACAGTATCGGAGAGCCGGGAAGCAGACCGAACGCCTCCAGCTTGCCGACGCCCGTGCTGAACAGGCCCGCCGCGACCAGCAGCAGCAGCACGGAGGTCACCGCGAAGAAGCGGGGCAGGCTCACGTGCCGGCCTCCGCGGAAGATGGCCCAGCCGAGCACCGCGGCCGTCGCGATGCCGAGCGCGCCGCCGGTGACGCCGCCCCAACCCGTCACGTTGGTTTGCGTCATCAGGCCCCACAGAAACAGCACGGTCTCGGCGCCCTCGCGAAAGACGCCGATGAACGCGATGGTGCCGATGACCCACACGCGGTGAACGGGACCCGCCTGCTCGAGGCGGCGCTGGACGTCGCTCTTGACCGACCGCGCGTGCTGCCGCATCCACCAGCCGTGCCACGTGAGCACGACGACGGCCACGAACACCACCGCGATCCCGATCGCATCGGGACCGAGATCGAGCAGCGGTCCAGACAGTACGCTCAGCGCGACGCCGAAAAGCACGCTCGCCACCGCGCCGAGGACGCCCCCCAACGTCACGTAACGGTAGTGGTCACGCGCGCCGACCTTGTCGAGGTACGTGTACACGATGCCGAGCAGGAGGGCAGCCTCGAAGGCCTCGCGCAGGGTGACGACGAAGGTGGCGCCCATCCCGCGGTCCGGCTATTCGGCGACGATCCGGCCCTTGGCCGTCGCCTCGTGGTACTCGCCGATGAACGGATAGCTGCCGGCCTTGAGCGCCCGCACCCGGATCTTCAGCGTCTTGCCCCCGGGGATGACCTTTTCGATGCGCAGCTCCTTGCTCTCGAATTCCTCCGGGGTGGCGTCCTTGTTGGTGACCACGAGCACGAACGGCGTCCCCGCCTTCACCTTGATCACGTCCGGCTGGAACCGGTTCTTCTCGATGGTCACGGGAATTTCGAGGTCGTCCGCGGCGGCCGCCGCGACGGTCAAGACCAGACAGGTCAGCGCGAGCGGAAGAAGCGAGCGAATGAATCGCATCAAAAAAGCCTCCGGTCGGAGTTGAGGGCTACGCGTCGTTTGGCGTTAGGGTTACCTAATGCCAGATGCTTGTCAACCTGAAAATTGGCGGGCTTCGGAGGCGAGCAGGAGCAGAACGCGGGTGCGGCGGACGCTCACTCCCTCGGCGGCGTCGTGCCCCGGTCGCGCGATGACCAGGCGAAGTCCGTGGCGGGCCGTCACCAGGACCAGGTCGGCCTCGCGCCCGTGGACGAACCACGCCCGATCTCCGGGCCGCAGTCCACGGCTCACCAGGAACGTGGTGATCGCCGAAAGCGGGCGCCACCCCAGGCGCAGCCGAAGGATCAGCGCGCCGGCCAGGAGCAGGCCGGCCGCCACCATCATGGCGGCCGGCGCGGGTACGCCGGGAACGAGCGCGGTCAGCGCGAGCAGCAGCACGAGCCATCCGAGGAGCGCATCGCCGCAGCGGAGCCAGCGCAGCCGGGTCATCCAGCGCCCGATTCCCACGGGCAGCGGTCGGATCGGAGTGGTCACACGCTGAATGTACCGTCACCCCGACCCCGCGCGAAACTCCCGGGACAACGCGCGGGTTGCCCGAAAGACCGCGCTCGGTGCTATATAGACGGAGACGCGCGAAGGTCAAGCCCGGTCCCGGAGGTCCACGGCATGGCAAACGACATCACCGCCCCCCTGCGCAGAGCGCTCGGCAGCCTCACCTCGCAACGAGAGCGGCTCGATCGACAGATCTCAGCCATTGAAACCGCGCTCGGCGCGCTGGGAGGCCGTTCATCCCCGGCAGCCGGCGTTCGTCGCGGCCGACGAACGATGAGCCCCGCCGCCAGGCGAGCGATCGGCCGGCGCATGAAGCTGTACTGGGCCAAGCGCAAGGCCGATGCCGCCCGCGGCAAGGCGAAGGGGTCCAAGTAGGTCGGGATGGCCTCGGGCCCGAGCCACGCGCGCCGGCAGGAGACACGCGCGCGCTGGCTCGGCACGCTGGCCAAGCATCGTCGCGAGTTCTCGGCGCCGGCGCACGCGCGTCACTGGGCGCCGAGCCTCGAGACGTGTTCGCGTGACGAGCTGCGATCGATCCAGAACGACAAGCTGTCCGCCCTCACTCCCTTCCTCTACGAGAACAGCGACTTCTACCGTCGCCGGTTCGACCGTCTCGGGCTCGTGCCGTCGGACATCCAGTCGGTGGACGATCTGTCGAAATGGCCCCTCGTGGACAAGACCGAGATGATGGCCGACGCCGCCGAGCACCCGCCGTACGGGACCTACACGACCATGACCGAGGAGGTCTGGGCCGACCGCGGCTGGATGATGTTCTCGTCGTCGGGCTCGACGGGCGCGCCGCGGGTGTTCCGGTATTCCCAGATCGATCGCGAATACTGGGCGTGGGCCAACGCGCGCGCGCTGCACAGCATGGGCGTGGCCCGCGGCGACTCCGTGCTGGCCATCGCCGGATTCGGGCCGCACGTGTTCGTCTGGGGCATGGTGGCCGCGCTGTTCCACATGGGCATTCCTGTGTTGCCGGGCGGCGGCATGGACGCTCGCGCGCGGGCCAACGTCATCGCCCGCTTCGCGCCGACCGTGATCGCGTGCACGCCGTCGTATGCGCTCTATCTCGGGCGCGCCATGCAGGGACTGGGACTCGACCCGGCGGCCAGCGCCGTCCGCACCGTCATCGTGGGCGGTGAGCCCGCGCTGGGCATCGAGGCGACGCGTCAGAGGCTGGCCACCCTGTGGGGCGCGCGCATCGTGGAATTCTACGGCTGCACCGAGGCCTCGCCGCACTGCGGCGGCTACTCGTGCGCCGAGTCGGTGAACGGACGCGGAGTCTCGTCTCACCTGATGGACGACGTGCAGATCTGGGAGCTCGTCGATCCCGAGACGCGAACACCGGTGACCGCCGGCCGGCGCGGGCTCACCGTCTGCACCAACCTCAACTCGGAGAGCTCACCACAGCTGCGTTTCCTGGTCGGCGACTACACCACGTTCGACGAGGCCGCGTGCGCGTGCGGCCGCACGCACGTGCGGGCGCTCGGTGCGTTCACCGGGCGGGCCGACGACCTCATCGTGCTGCGCGGCATCAAGATGTTCCCTTCCCAGGTGGAGCAGGCCGTGCGGACGGTGCCGGGCGTGGGCGACGAGTTCGAGATCGTGCTGTCCACGCGCGCGGACGGCCTGGACGTCATGACCGTGCGCGTCGAGCATCCTACGCACGCGGCGCCGGCGAGCGTCGCCGAGCGGATCGCGGGCGAGCTTCGCACGCGATGTGAGGTGCGCGCCGACGTCGAAGTGCTCCGACCCGACACGCTGGCCAAGACGGAATTCAAGGCCAAGCGCGTCCGCGATGAACGGAAGGTGTAGCGATGCGAAGTCGACTGATCGGTTCGGTGGTGCTGGTCGTGCTGGCATCGCTGTTCCCCGCGGCGCCCGCCGGGGCGGACGTCACGCTGCCGCGGGGGTTCACGGCGACCCTCTACGCCAGCGGTGACGGGTTCGACGCCGGCGGCGTGACGAGCGCGGGCGGGTTTCCCACCACGACCACCATGGCGTTCGATCAGGCCGGCATGCTCCACCTGGCGCGAACGGGCCGGCGATACGCGGGCGGCGAGATCGACGACCTGTGGCCGGTCTATCGGGTGCCCGCGGGCGGAGCGCGGCTCACCCCGGCCACCGAGCGGCGCTTCCTCTACGGTCCGCCGCTCTGGAGTCCTCAGGTGTCGGCCGGGCGCGCCGGACGCGACGTCTTCGTCACCTCGTTCGATCGCGACCGTTCGCTCGGCGTGTTGTATCGCCTGGTGGACGGGCGCACCGAGCTCCTGGCCGGAGGAACGCCCCCGGCGGGAACGCCGCCTCAGCTCGGCCAGCCGGAGGCCGTCGCCGCCGACTCCGCGGGAAACATCTACGTGGCCGATCGCCTGCGCGGGGTCGTGGTGAAGCTCGACGCCTCGGGCCGCGTCGTCGATCCTCGCTACGTCACGGTGGGGCGGCCACGTCTCCTCGCCGTGAACGACACCGATCACCTGTGGATCGGCGCCGACGCCAACAACGAGGCCCCGTGGACGCGGGGTCCGGGTGAGATCTGGAAGGTGAATCCGCGGGGTGGGGCGACGCGTGTCCTGAGCGGACCGCAACTCTCCGGGATGGCATTCGGACCCGGCGGTCGTCTCTTCATCGCCGATCGCCTGGCCGCCAAGATCTTCTTCATCACCCCCGACGGCGCCGTCGTCGACTTCGCCGCGTTCACCGACAACGACGCGCCCCGCACGCTGTGCTTCGCCCCGGTGACGCCGGAGACGCGCCAGGCGGGAATCGCCGGTGACCTGTTCGTGGTCGCCATCCGCCGCGGCACGTTCCGGCTCAACGAAGTGATCCGGATCACCGGCCCCTTCGAAGAGCTGTCGAAGTAACCGGCCGTCGTCAGAGTCTGCCGGTCAGCACCAGGACGATCAGAATCAGCAGGATCAGGCCGAGGCCGCCGCTCGGGAAGTAGCCCCAACCGGAGCTGTACGGCCACGTGGGGAGCGCTCCGACCAGCAGCAGGATCAGGATGACGAGAAGGATTGTGCTCATGACACCTCTCCTTCGGGGGCTCGCCTCAAGCAGCGACGCCGTCCCAGAATTACTTTCTCGGAGCAAGTGACATACCACCCATCGGGCTCTTGCCTCGGGGCCGGGTGACACCGTAAGCTTCCCGACCATGGCAAACAATTTCGTCACGCTTCCCGAGATCCGACGTGTCGCCCGCAAACGCCTGTCCCGCGACGTCTGGAACTTCGGCGCCGGCGGATCGGAGACCGAGACCTCGATGCGGCGCAATCGCCGCGCCCTCGATCGGTTGGCCATCCGCCAGGACGTGCTCGTCGACGTCCGCGAGATCGACCTCACCACGACGTTCCTCGGCGTCCCGCTCTCGATGCCGGTGATGGTCGCGCCCATGGGAGGTCTCGTGCTCTTCCATCACCAGGGCGACGTCGAGATGGCGCGCGGAGCCTCGACGGCGGACACGCTGGTCGCGCTCAGCGGGGCCACCGGCTGGCCGGTGGAGGACGTGGCGAAGGCGGGCCCCGGGCCGAAGCTCTTCCAGCTCTATCACCACGGCGACCGCACATGGGTGGCCGACTTGCTCGCGCGGGTGGAGGCGTCGGGCTACATCTCGGTGTGCCTCACCGTCGACACCCAGCTCTATAGCCGCCGCGAGCGCGACATCGTCAACCGCTACAGCCCGCGGCAGGCGATGTCGGTCGCCCCCAATCCGCGCGGACCGGATTCGACCTACCCGGCGCGGCTCACCTGGGCCGACGTCGAGTGGCTGAAGAAAACGACGAAGCTACCCGTCGGCCTCAAGGGCATCATGACCGCGCGCGACGCCAAGCGCGCCGTCGACGCCGGCGTGCAGGTCATTTGGGTGTCGAACCACGGCGGGCGTCAGCTCGACCACACCCAGGCCACCATCGACGCGCTGCCGGCCATCGTCGACGCGGTGGCGGGGCGGGCCGCCATCGCGATCGATGGCGGATTCCGCCGCGGTACCGACGTGATCAAGGCCGTCGCGCTCGGCGCCAACGTGGTGGCGATGGGGCGCGCGATCCTCTGGGGGCTCGCCGCCGACGGTGCCGACGGCGTGGCCGCGGCCCTCGACATCCTCCGTCAGGAGCTGCGCACGTCCCTGGGCCTCTGCGGCCAGACGAGCGTCAAGAACCTGCGCCCCGACTCGATCCTTCGCGTCGACTACTGATCGCGCCGACTCAGTAGGACGTGCAGCCGCTGAAGTTCGTCCCGGCGTCGCGCCGATAGGCCCCGCCGCAGAACGGAGACGGCGTGGTCGTGATGACGATCACCGTGGCGGGCGACGCCGCGGGCGAGACGATCACGGGCGCCGGCGGAGGCGTGACGACCACGGCCGGCGGTTGGGCAACCACGGCCGGCGGCGGAACGATCACCACCGGCGGCGGTCCCGCCGGCATCTGGGCGATTCTCGAGTGGATGTCGTAGGCCAA
Source organism: Candidatus Acidiferrum sp. (assembly GCA_035317605.1). GTDB lineage: Bacteria > Methylomirabilota > Methylomirabilia > Rokubacteriales > CSP1-6 > DATHGT01. The sequence goes on from DATHGT010000054.1 coordinate 26,391, forward strand.
CCGCTGGTGCTCCTGGATCGTCGCCAGCGTCTTCGCCGCCCACGCCCGCACCTCGGGGTCCTGACCTTCGCGGGCCTCGCGCGTGAACGCCGCGAGGTCGTGCTGATGGTCCCTCATCATGTCGGTCATGTACGCCTGATCGAATGCCAGCCCCGACATCGTGCTCAGCCGTTCCATCGCGGCGCGATGAGAAGGACCCATCTCACGTGGCAGGTTCAAGCCCTTGCGCTGGGCGAGCTGCATCAGCTCCTGGTTGGCGGCGCCGTGGTCGGTCGCCATACGCTGGCCGAACTGACGAACGCCGTCGCTGGCCGCGCGCTGAGCGGCCAGCCGCCCCATTTCGACCTCCGCGATGCCTCCCCGCGCGGCCTCGATCATGAATTGCCCGTCCGATGCGGGCAGCCCCATCTGCGCCGGAACGATGTTGGCCTGCGCGACGACGAGGGCGAGGGCGGCGACCGCCGCCAGGAACATCTTCTTCATGATGGTCCCCTTGTTTCAGACGTTGGCTCGTCGGCACGGCCGACGGTGTTGGCTGACGCAAGCGGAGTGCCGCCGAGTTACGATCGATCCACGAGGAGGACCGTATGGGGACGCTAGCCCAGGAACGTTGCGTCGCGTGCCGCGCCGATACCCCGCGAATGACCGCCGAGCAGATCGACGCCCTGAAGCGCGAGATGCCCGAGTGGTCGGTGGTCGAGCGCGACGGCATCCCGCGGCTCGAGCGCGTGTTCACGTTCGCGAACTTCGTCGACGCCCTGGCCTTCACCAACGCGGTGGGCGCGCTGGCCGAGGCGGAAGGGCACCATCCCGCCCTCACCACCGAATGGGGCCGCGTGACCGTCGGCTGGTGGACCCACGCGATCGCCGGCCTTCACCGCAACGACTTCGTCATGGCGGCGAAGACCGGCGAGCGCTACGCCGGCCGGTGACCGGCCTCGGGGATCAGCAGTTGGCCGCGTCGCGCAGATTCGCCTCGATGCGGTCGCCGACCTTGAAGTCGCGGATCATCTCAGGCGAGGCCTGGAACTCGTGCGTCTTGCCGTCGCCGGTCTTGACGCTGATCTTGTGCTGCGTCGCGTCCACGTTGGTGACCTGACCTGCGACCTTCTGGGGGGCGCCGGCCTTCGCCGCCTCGCACCCGCTCTTCGGAGCCGACTGCCCCAGCGCGATCCCCGCCCACAGCACGGCCCCGGCGACGGCGGCCGCCGACACGCTCACCAATGTCTTCATGACTGTCTCTCCTCCACAGTTGCACTGCGAGTAGCGAACGTCTTTTACACTCGCAGCGATGATGTCGAATCCCGTTTCACGAGTGCAATCCCGATACCCGCGGGAACGCTCAGCGTGGAGGGTGGCCGGCCTTCGAGACGACCAGCTCGGCGAGGACGCCGTAGTGATCGGAGGGCCACAGCGTGGTGCCGTCCGGGAGACGGTGCGGAGAGTCGAGAACCACCCGGCTCGTCCCCACGTCGCCCTGAACGTCGAGGCCGGGCACCAGGAAGATGTAGTCCACGCGCCGGCGCGCCATCGGCCACGGCGCGTCGATGCGTTGCCACACGGTGGCCCCGGCGACGTCGGGGTTCGCCCGGCGGTACGCGTCGACGAAACCCGCTTCCTCGGTCAGGGCGCGGATCGCCGCCGAGCTCTCGATCGCGTTGAAATCACCCATGAGGACGGACGGGAGCCCGTTGCGTCGCTGGGCCACCAGCTCGGCGACGCGTCGGGCCCGGCAATCGTCGCGGGAGATGTGGGTGGAGAACACGTCGATCGGACCCCACGGCGTGTCGAGCCGCGCGCGCAGCAGCACGCGCGGGTCCAGCGCGTGCTGGCAGCGCGGCAGCTTGTAGACCTCGGACTCGCGGATCGGAAAGCGGCTGAGGATCGCCGGTCCCTCGCGAAAACCCAGCGCCCCGATGACCAGGCGGCTCAGGGCCCAGTCGCCGAAGACGTAGCCCGTGGCCGGCGCGTGGACGTGGTGGTAGCCGAGGCGACGGGCGAGACGCGCGGGCACGTCGCCGAGCCGCCGGCTCACCGCCGCCTCCTGGAGCGCGACGACGTCGGGGCGAAGCGCGGCCAGCTCGTCGGCCACCAGGTCCATGCGACGCTCGAGCCGCTGGCCATCACCGGCGAATCCCGACCAGGGACCGCCGTGCAGCACGTTGTGGGTCAGCACGGTGAGCGACGCGCGCTCGTCGGAGGCCGTTGCGGGAACGCACGTCATGGCGACGAGCAGAGCCACGGACGCCACGACAACTCTCATTCACACGAATCGTAACAGTCCTGTTAGGATCGCGCCCGGGAGGAAGCCAACCATGCGCCCTCAGAATGCATCACACGTCTCGCGGGAGGGATCGCGATGACCGGCTTGCGCTACGGCGGTCCGGCGCCGGACTTCTCGCTGCCCGCGACCGGCGGCAGCACGGTCACCCTCGGTGGTCTCAAGGGCAGCGACGTCGTCCTGGTCTTCTACTGCTACGACTTCGGCAGCATCTGAACGCCCGAGTTGGGCGGCCTGGATCAGGTCGCCGAGCGGCTGCGTCAGCGCGGAGCGGTGGTCCTCGCCGTCAGCGCCGACACGACCTTCTGCCACGCTGAATTCGCCAAGGCCCGCGGCTTCTCGTTCCCGCTCCTGAGCGACGTGCACCGCACGGTCATCCGCGCCTACGGCGTCCACGACGAGGACCGCAACGTCGCGTACCGATCGACGTTCGTCATCGACCGCGAGGGCGCGCTGCGGTGGGGGCAGGCCGGTGACCGTCTGATGGTGCGCGACGGCAGCGAGATCCTCCGCGTCCTCGACGTCCTGGAATCGACGCGAAAGAAGTGACTACTCGATGGTCAGGCCGTCTCTGGCGATCGTGATGTCGCCGCTGTAACCGGAGGCGAGCCTCTCGGCCAGGCGCTCCTCGTCCGGGTCGAAGTAAAAGTGCGTGGGGACGAGACGGCGGGCGCCGGCCTCGCGGGCGAGCCTGGCGTTGTCGGCCGGATCGAGGTGTCGCATCCCTCGCGGCATCTCGACGTACGAGCACTCCGAGACCAGCGTATCGACGCCGTCGAAGAAGCGCGGGAGATCGTCCGTCCACGCGGCGTCGCCCGTGTAGCCGATCGTCTTGCCGCCCGATTCCACCCGCACCGCGAGGCTCTCGTCGGTGTGCAGGGTCTTGCCGACGCTGAGCGTGACGTCGCCGCCGAGCCCGGCCGACTCGCCCGGACGCAGCTCGCGTATGGTCACGGGAAACTCCTGGTCGAAGAGGTTGGCCCCGTACAGCGTCGAGGTCTGCTCCAGTAACGCGCGGAGCCCGACCGGCCCGAGGATCTCGAGCGGCGCCGTCCGCGGCGCCCGACGCCCAAACCGAAAGCACCAGAGCAGACCCGGAAGCTCGCCGCAGTGATCGAGGTGAAAGTGGCTGATGAACTGATGCGTGATCGTCTCCCACGGCAACCCGAACCGCGTCATCGCGTGCATGGTCCCCGCTCCCGCATCCAGCCGCAACCGCACTGCCCCCGCCTCGACCCAGTACCCCGAACACGCGCGTGTCGACGTCAGCACGCACGTCCCCGCCCCGAGAACGGTCAGCTTCATCTCAGCCTCTCGATTCCACCGGCCCACACACCGGTGTATCTTTGCGGCGAAGTGGCGATCACCAGGCGACGCTTCACCCGCACGGAATACTATCGGATGGTCGAGGCAGGCATCCTCGGCAAGCGCGACCGGGTCGAGCTGATCAAGGGGGATATCGTCGAGAAGTTCCCCATGAGCACCCGGCACCATGCGTTCGTCATGAATTTGTCCATGCCCCTCATCGTCCGTCTCGATGGGCGAGCGCGCGTCTCGGTCGGCACGGCCGTCGCTCTGGCGGAGGACACCGACACCGAGCCGGACCTCGCCGTTCTCCGTATTCGCACACCGTCCTTCAAGGTGCGCGAGCCCTACGCCGAGGACGCGCTTTTGGTCATCGAGGTGGCCGACATTTCACTCGCCTACGACCGGACGACCAAGCTTCGCCTGTACGCCGAGGCTGGCATCCCGGAGTACTGGATCGTCGACTGCACGGCAGAGGCCGTGGAGGTCTACCGCAACCGTGGCGCCGACGGCTATCGCGACGTCACCCGCGCCGCTGGCGCGGCAACGATTGCCCCCCAGGCCTTCCCAGACGTCGAACTGACGCTCACCGAAATCTTCGCGTAAACCTCCGCCCCGCCAACACCTCATCAGGTGACAATGTATCTTTCCAGGGACTTCCCGGATCGCCTCGATCGTGGCTATATGCTGGACGATGGGACGAGCCCAAGAGCCGGAGGACGTTCAATGGCAGTCGAGGTGGCGACAACGCGACGACGCTTCACCCGCGCGGAATACTACCGGATGGCCGAGGCTGGCATCCTCGGCGAAGACGACCGGGTCGAGCTGATCGAGGGCGAGATCGTCCAGATGTCGCCCATCGGAGATCGTCACGTCGCCTTCGTCATGACCCTGGGCCGACTGCTCACGCTACGGCTTGCCGAGCGAGCTTTCGTCTCCGTCCAGAGCCCAGTCGTTCTCACGGCCGACACCGAGCCCCAACCCGACC
>DATHGT010000055.1:0-2433 GCA_035317605.1 Candidatus Acidiferrum sp.
AGAGCATTCACCGCCTCCGGGCTTGGCGGGCGCGCCGGCCTTGCCGCCCAGCAGCTCACCGCGGTTCAGCGACGCGGCCCGCACGCGCACGAGAATCTCGCCGGGCTTGGGTTCGGGGGTCGCGGTCTCCCGCAAGTCCACGGTGGTCGCGGCAGGACCAGGGATGAGCCAGTACGCTTTCATGTCCTCTCCTCCTATTCCAGCGATTTCGTACCGTACACTATGTCCCTACCGGAGGGCCGGCATGCGGAAGAAGCTCACGCGGACGGGGAACCGTCTCGTGCTGGTGCTCGACAAGCGACTGCTCGATCGGGTGGGGATCGACGCCGACACCGCGCTCGACGTGTCGACCAATGGTCAGGTCATCGTGGTTTCCCCGGTGCGTGACCGCCGACGCACCGCCAGACTCAAGCGGATCGTGGCTGAGGCTCACGCCCGGTACGACGGCGTCTTCCGGCGGCTCGCCAAGTAGTGCACGTCGAGTTCCTCCCTCTCGACGACCTCCTCTCGCTCCACGTCCAGTGATCGAAGCCGAGGTCGCGGTCTTCGTCGGACGTCATAGCCGCTCGCGGAACCGCCGGTGATCTTCGCCGCGTTCCGGGTTCGCAGCTTTCGCTTCCAGTGGCCGGCCGACCTGGTGACGTCGTGGGCCTTCGAGATGGAGACCATCATTCTCGGCTGGTACGTGATGGTCAACACCGGCTCCGTGCTGTGGGTCACCGCGTTCGGCTCGCTGCAGTCGCTGGGCACGCTGGCCGCGCCGATGTTCGGGGTGCTGGGCGATCGACTGGGGGGGCGGATCGTGCTGTGCGCGATGCGCACGATCTACGCCGTGCTCGCCGTGGTGCTCATGCTGCTCGCGGCAGGCGGCTGGCTGACGCCGGCGTGGGTGCTCGTGGTCGCCGCGGTCTCGGGCATCGTGCGCTCGAACGACCTCGTGCTGCGCAACACGCTCATCGCCGAGACGATGCCGTCGGGCAGCCTCGTCGGCGCGCTTGGACTCTCGCGCGCGACCGCCGATTCCGCCCGCGTGATGGGTGCCCTCGCCGGGGCCGGGCTCTCCACGTGGCTCGGCATCGGCGGAAGCTACGTGTTCGTCGTGAGCTGCTACGTCGCGAGCTTCATCCTCACGCGGGGGACGGCGCGCCGACGCCCGATCCCCGATCCGAGCGACACGCCGACGCCGATGACGGCGCCCGTCACCGCGACTCCGACGGCGACGGCCGCGTCCGGCGCCGTCGCGGTGCGCGCGCCGGGGCCGTCACGCTGGCGCGATCTGGTCGACGGTCTCGTGCGCGTGGCGACCACGCCCGAGCTGCTGGCCATGATGCTGCTCGCGTTCCTGATCAACGTGACCGCGTACCCGCTCTCGGGCGGGCTGCTCCCGTACGTCGCGCGAGAGGTGTTTCACGTCGGCGCCACCGGCCTCGGATGGCTCGCCGCCAGCTTCGCGCTCGGCGGGCTCCTGGGGTCGATCGTCACCGTGGTGACGGGCGGCCTGCGCCGCCCGGAGCGCGTGACCTTCGTCGGCACCGCGGTCTGGTACGCGCTGCTCCTGGGCTTCGGTCACGCCCACACATTCAACGTGGGTCTGCTCGCGCTCTTCGCCGCCGGCTTCGTGCAGAACCTGGCGATGCTGTCGATGACCACCACCTTGCTCGCCGCCGCCGGCGAGGGATACCGCGGCCGGATCATGGGCGTGCGCATGCTCGCGGTCTACGGCTATCCGCTCGGGCTGGTCGCGCTCGGGTTTCTCATCGAGCGGCTGGGCTACCGGCTGACGATCAGCGGCGCCGTGGTGACGGGTCTGGTCTTCACGTTCCTGATCGCGGTGCGCTGGCGGGCCAGCGTGTGGGACAGGAGGGCCGCCGTGACCTCGGTGCCGCAGCGCGTGTGAGGCTCAGCTCTCGACGACGGCGGTGTGCCGCTCGACGTCGGCGGGCACCGCGACCCGCTGGGGACGGCCGAGGAACAGCACAAAGGGGATCACGGCCAGGAAGATCCAGACCAGGCGCCAGAAATTGTCGATGAACGACAGGGCCAGCGACTCGCGCTGCACGAGCGCATAGAGGTTCGCCCACGCCTGCTGCTCGGCGGTCGCGGGATCCGCGCCGCGCGCGGCGAAGGTGGTGACCAGCGTCTGGTAACGGTCCCACACGTCGGGATCGTAGAGGCTCATGTGGCCGGACAGCCGCGCCTGGTGGATTTGCGAGCCGCGTTGCAGGAGCGTGGCCACCGCGGCGATGCCGACGCTGCCCCCGATGGTGCGAGTGAAGTTGAAGAGCCCGGAGGCGTGGCTCAGCTCGCGCATGGGCACCGCGGTGAGGGCCACCGTCGACAGCGGCACGAAGCTGAGGCCGATGCCGAGGCCCTGGACGAAGCGCGGCAGCATGATCTGCCAGTAGTTCGCCTGGAGCGAGAGCGTGGCCATCA
>DATHGT010000056.1:0-5174 GCA_035317605.1 Candidatus Acidiferrum sp.
GCGGGCCTCGAAGGCAGCGTGGTCGTCGAGAAGGTGAAGGCCGAGACCGTGGCCACCCGCGGCTTCGACGCCGAGAGCCTCCAGTACGTCGACATGATCCAGGCCGGCATCATCGACCCCACCAAGGTCGAGCGGGTGGCGCTGCAGAACGCGGCGTCGATCGCCTCCCTGCTGCTCACCACCGAGGCGCTGATCACGGACATCCCCGAGGACAAGCCAGCCGCGCCGGCGATGCCCCACGGAGACATGTACTAGCCGCCAGCTCACGTGCGGCGAGACACGGTCCAGGCCGCCGTTCTGGCGGTCTGGACCGTATCTCTTTTGAGGCGTTGACCTTGCTGTGCCCGGGGATGTCTGATAGCCTTAGGCGCTTCGAAATCGGTGCCCAGCGGCCCGAGGGGGTGAGTCGTTCTGCGGCCTTACGAAATTCTCATCATCGTCGATTCTCGTCCCGCCGACGAGGAAGTCGCGACGCTGCTCACGCAGCTCAGCGACCAGATCAAGTCGATCGGGGCCGAGGTCATCAAGCTGGAAAACTGGGGGAAGCGCCGTCTGGCGTACGACATCCGCAAGCAGCGGGAAGGCACGTACGCCGTGCTGGAGGTCTCTGCCGAGCCCTCGACGATCAAGGAGTTCGAGCGGCAGTTGCGGCTGAACGAGAACGTGCTGCGCTTCCTGTCCACGCGAGTCCCCGTTCGGAAGAAGGCTCGGCCGGCAAAAACTCAAGAGGTAGTTGAGGAGGTCGGTTGATGGCGAGCCTCAATAAGGTCCTGCTGATCGGCAACCTGACGCGTCCCCCGGAGCTGCGCTACACGCCGAGCGGCACCGCGGTGGCCGACTTGCGGCTGGCAGTGAACCGCAACTACACGACCCAGTCGGGTGAGCGGCGGGAGGAGGCGTGCTTCCTCACGGTCATCGTCTGGGGCAAGCAGGCGGAAAGCTGCGGCGAGTACCTGGACAAGGGCAGCGAGGTCTTCGTCGAGGGACGGTTGCAGGTGCGCGACTGGGAAGGCAAGGACGGACAGAAGCGCACGGCCACCGAGGTCGTGGCCGAGCGCGTCCAGTTCATGAGCCGGACCAAGGGCGGCGGAGCCGGTCGAGCCCCGGCCGCGGTGGGCGCGCCGCAAAGCTTCCAGGACGAACCGCCGGGCGCTCCCGACGACGACGTACCGTTTTGAAGGAGGAGTGAGCCATTCCATCACCTCAGAAGCCGATGAAGCGGCGCCGGTTCGGCCGGCGGAAAGTCTGCAAGTTCTGCGCGGACAAGGTCGACCTGGTCGATTACAAGGACGTTCGGCGGCTGCGGAGCTTCGTCACCGAGCGCGGCAAGATCATCCCGCGGCGCATCTCGGGCAGCTGCGCGCGTCATCAGCGCCAGCTCACGCATGCGATCAAGCGCTCGCGGACGGTCGCCGTCCTGCCCTACGTGGCGACGGATTGATGACATGGGGGGCGGCGCTCCTCGAATCTGCTTAGGAGATTTCCGATGAAGATCATTCTGCTCGACGACGTCGCCAAGGTCGGCCGACGGGGCGAGGTGCGTGACGTGTCCGACGGGTACGCGCGCAACTTTCTCATTCCCAAGAAGCTGGCCCTCACCGCCACCGCCGGCAACCTCAAGGGCCTCGACCACATCAAGCGGCAGCAGGAGGCCAAGGCCGGCCGTATCAAGACCGACGCCGAGACCCTCCGGGATCGGATCGAAGCGCTCGTGTGCGAAGAGCGGCGCCAGGCGTCCGAAGAGGGCAAGCTGTTCGGCTCGGTCACCGCGCAGAACGTGGTCGACTTCCTCGAGCGCAGCCAGATCCGCGTCGAGCGACGACAGGTGCACCTGGACGAGCCCATCAAAGCGCTCGGTGAGAGCGCCGTCACCATTCGCATCCATCCGGAAGTGACCGCGCAGCTCCGCGTGAACGTCGTCCGCAACGAGTAACTCGGAGGGGGCGAAGCCCCCTCCGACGTTCATCCACCGGCCGTCAACATCTCGTCCACAGAGTTCAGCCGCCTCTCCACCAGATCTCCACGGGCTGTGCACAAAATTCGACGGCTGAACGAATTTCGTTGACGAGAACCGCGACGACCGCCGACCATCGTCGCGATGAGTCCTCTGGAAATTCCCTCGCGGATTCCGCCCCACAATCTCGACGCCGAGCGCGCGGTGCTCGGCGCCGTGCTGCTGGAGGGACGCGAGGCCCTCCCGCGGGTCATCGAAATCTTGAGACCCACCGACTTCTACACCGAGAGTCACCGCGCCATCTTCGGGACCATGCAAACGCTCTTCGATCGGGGCGCGCCGGTCGATCTCATCACGCTCGGCGAGGAGCTGCGGCGGGCGGATCAGCTCGAGTTCGTGGGCGGGCCGGCCGCGCTGGCCTTGCTCGTCGAGCAGGCGTCGATCGCGTCCCACCTCACCGCCTACTCCCACATCGTGCGGGACATGGCCGTCCTGCGCGAGCTGATCCAGACCTCGACCCAGATCATCACCCAGGCCTACGAGGCCAAGGAGGACGTGCAGGGGCTCGTGGACGACGCGGAGCGCCGAATTTTCGGGCTCGCCGAGCGCCGCCTCGAGGGCAGCGCGCTGCCGGTGGGACGGATCCTCAAGAACACGTTCGAGTACATCGAGCGCCTCTACGAGCGAAAGGAGCACGTCACCGGCGTCGCCACCGGCTTCGAGAAGCTCGACCTGGAGACCTCCGGCTTCCAGCCCGCCGACTTCATCATCATCGCGGGCCGACCCAGCATGGGCAAGACGGCCTTCGCGTTGAACATCGCCCAGCATGTGGGGGTGAATCTGCGCGCGGCCGTGCTCGTGCTGAGCCTGGAGATGTCGGCGCCGCAGCTCGTGCAGCGCATGCTCTGTGCGGAGGCGAAGGTCGACTCGCAGGCCGTGCGCACCGGCTATCTCAGCTCGTCGGACTGGGCGCGGCTGACCTCGGCCGCGGGCCGGCTCAGCGAGGCGCGCATCTTCATCGACGACAGCCCTGGGCTCACGGTGCTGGAGGCCCGCGCCAAGGCCCGACGGATGAAGTCCGAGCACGGCCTGGACCTCTTGGTGATCGACTACCTCCAGCTCATGCGCGGGCGAAGCGGCATCGAGAACCGCCAGCAGGAAATCTCGGAGATCTCCCGATCGCTCAAGGCGCTCGCCAAGGAGCTGAACGTGCCCGTGGTCGCGCTCTCCCAGCTCTCCCGCGCCGTCGAAGCGCGCTCCCACCGCGACTTCCGGCCGCAGCTCTCCGACCTCCGTGAATCGGGCGCGCTCGAGCAGGATTCTGACCTGATTCTGTTTCTCTATCGCCAGTCAGTGTACAAAGAGGAACTGCCGCCGGACGAGGCGAACATCGCCGAGGTCATCATCGGCAAGCAGCGCAACGGGCCGATCGGGACCGTGAAGGTCGTGTTCCTCCCGCAGTACGCCCGCTTCGAGAACATCGCGGATCGCCACCGGCAGCCGCAGCCCTCGTTCTAAGCTCCTCTGGTCGTGCAAGATTTACGCTGGAACGAATCTTGGAGCGTTGAGCTTCTTTGAAGCCAGAGGAGGCTCGCATGACATCGCGCTGCGGATGTGGACGTGAAATCCAGTACGCATTTCACGAGCTGGCGTGTATCGACTGCGGCGGCGCCTGCTGTCCCGGCTGCTCGGTCGGACTCGAGTCCGTCACGTACTGCCGGCGCTGCGCCGGGTCGCTCCTCGGGGCGCCGCGGGTGACCTCGGAAGAGCCGTTCGACCTGCGCTGACGGCGGACCTCGGCCCGCGTCCCCTTCGGTCTTCTTCACCCGCCGAGAGTATGATGGCCGCCGTGCGTCTGCACCGGCTCAAACGTCTGTTCGTCGGCACGCCGCTCCCGACTGCGCAATCCCGGCACGAGCGATTGGGAAAGTCCACCGCGCTGGCGGTCTTCGCCTCCGACGCGCTCTCCTCCGTCTCCTACGCCACCGAAGAAATCCTGCTCGTGCTCATTCTCGCCGGCTCCATCGCGCTCAGCTACTCGCTGCCGATCGCCGTGGGCATCGCCGTGCTCATCGGCATCGTGACGAGCTCTTACAGCCAGACCATCCGCGCCTATCCCGCCGGGGGTGGGGCCTACATCGTCACCAAGGACAACCTGGGCGTGGTGCCGGGGCTCATCGCCGCCGCGGCCCTCCTCATCGACTACGTCCTCACCGTGGCGGTCAGCGTGGCGGCCGGGGTGGCCGCGGTGACCTCCGCGATGCCGCATCTCTATCGGTATCGCGTGCTGCTCTGCGTCGCCGCCGTCGCCCTCATCAGCGTGGCCAACCTCCGCGGCATCCGGGAGTCGGGGCAGCTCTTCGCGATCCCCACGTATCTCTTCGTCGCCAGTCTCGGCGGCATGGTGATCTACGGCTCGATCGGGGCCGTCTTCGACTGGCTGCCGGAAGCGCCCTATCAACCCCACGGCCCTGGACTCGAAGGTGTCGGACTGTTTCTCCTGCTCCGCGCCTTTGCCTCGGGCTGCACCGCGCTCACCGGCGTCGAGGCCGTGTCCGACGGCGTTCCTGCGTTCAAACCTCCCGAGGCTCAGAACGCGCGCATCGTGATGGCCTGGCTCGGCGGCATCCTGATCGTGCTCTTCCTCGGCATCACCTATCTGGCCTACGACCTCGGCGTCGTTCCCCGCGAGCACGAAACCGTAGTCTCCCAGCTCGCCCGCCGGATCCTCGGGAGCGGATTCCTCTACTACGGAATCCAGGCCGTGACGATGCTGATCCTGCTGCTGGCGGCCAACACGTCATTCGCCGATTTCCCACGCCTGTCCTTCTTCCTGGCCCGCGACCGTTTCATTCCACGGCAGTTCGCCAACCAGGGCGACCGGCTCGTCTTCTCCAACGGCATCCTCATCCTCGGCGGCCTGGCCGCGATCCTGCTCGTGGCCTTCCGCGGAAACACCCACGCTTTGATCCCGCTCTACGCGGTCGGCGTCTTCATCTCGTTCACGCTGTCCCAGGCCAGCATGGTGCGCCGCTGGCTGCGGCTGCGGGGCGAGGGATGGTGGTGGCGCATGGCCGTCAGCGGGTCCGGGGCCCTGACCACGGGCATCGTGCTGCTGACGATCGCGGGCACGAAATTCATGGAGGGCGCGTGGATCGTGGTGTTCCTGATCCCGCTGCTCGTGCTCACCTTCATGACCATGCACGGTCACTACGACGAG
>DATHGT010000057.1:0-2524 GCA_035317605.1 Candidatus Acidiferrum sp.
CGGACGAACCAGGTGCGCACGAAGTCGTGGCGCAGATCCGCGAACAGCATGCCGATGGCGGAGAAGACGCCGGGCGCGTCGGGAACGATGACCGTCCGCATGCCCAGCTCGCGCGCCACGTCGGCGGCGTGCAGCGGCCCCGCGCCTCCATAGGCGACGAGCGCGAAGTCGCCCACGTCGAGCCCGCGCTCGGTGGTGACGCCCTTGACCGCGTACGACATCGCGGTGACGGCGATGCGGAGGATGCCGTCGGCGGCGGCTGTCACGTCCAGGCCGAGCGGATTGGCGACGTTCGCTCGCAGCGCGGCTTCCGCCGCGGCGACGTCCAGGCGCATCTCGCCGCCGAGGAACCGGTCGGCGTGCAGGCGCCCGAGCACCAGGTTCGCGTCGGTCACGGTGGCCTCGCTTCCGCCCAGCCCGTAGCAGGCCGGCCCCGGCGCGGCACCCGCGCTCTGCGGGCCGACCCGGAGGGCGCCATCGTCGACCCGCGCGATCGATCCGCCACCGGTGCCGACCTCGAAGATGTCCATCATGGCGATCTGCACGGGCAGCGCCTTCTCGTAGCCGCCGAGCAGCGCGGCGCCGGTGGTCAGCGCCTCGCCGTGATGGATGACGCCGGCCTTCGCGGTGGTGCCGCCCATGTCGAAGGCGATCGCGTTGTCGCGCCCGAGGGCCAGGCAGAGCGCCTGCGTGCCGATGACGCCGGCGGCCGGCCCGGACTCCAGCATGCGCACGCACGCCGAGCGCGCCTGCTCCGCCTCGTAGAGCCCGCCCGTCGATTGCACGACCATGAACGAGCCGCGAAACCCGGCGCCGCGCAGATGCGCGTCGATCTCACCGAGATAGCCACGCACGCGCGGGCCGATGTAGGCGTTGGCCACGACGGTCGAGCAGCGCTCGAACTCGCGATACTCCTGGCTCAGCTCGTGCGAGGCCGAGACGAACATGTCAGGGCAGCGGGCCTCGAGGATGGCCTTGGCCCGCGCCTCGTGAGCGGGGTTCTTGTAGCAGTGCAGGAACAGGATCGCGGTCGCTTCGATACCGAGCGCGGTCAGCGTTCCGGCGAGCGCTTCGACGGCCGCTTCATCCAGCGGCGCCAGGACCTCGCCGTCGGCGAGCACGCGCTCGGCGACCTCGAAGCGCAGCGCCCGCTCGACCAGCGGCTCGTGCTTCTGGAAGAACAGGTTGTAGGAATCGGGCCGGTTGATCCGCCCGATCTCGTAGACGTCGCGGAAGCCCTCGGTGGTGACCAGCGCGGTGCGCGCGCCCGTGCGCTCGAGGATCGTGTTGACCGCGATCGTGGAGCCGTGCAGGAAGAGGCTCGCCGACGCGTAGTCGGTCCCGGCCCTGGCGACGCCCGCGTTGATGCCGTCGACCAGGCGTTCGGGCGTGGTGAGCGTCTTGCCGACGGCCAGCGCGCCCGTCGTGTCATCGAAGACGGCCACGTCGGTGAACGTGCCGCCGATGTCGACCGCGACGCGCACGGCGCTCTAATGATCCTCGCGGAATTGGTTGACGGTCTCACGTCGGGGGTCGAGCGCCGATTTCGCAGAAAAGAGGAGCGAAGCTCCGCTTTTCGAGGACCCAGGCCAGACGACCCCCGACGTGAGACCGTCAACCAATTCCGCGAGCTCCATTAGCGCTTTTCGAGGGGGACGTAGTCGCGGCGGGCCGGCCCGACGTAGTCGCCGCGGGGGCGGATCAGCCGGTTGTCGTCGGTCTGCTCGATGATGTTGGCCGTCCATCCCGCGATACGCCCGGCGGCGATCACCGGCGTGAAGAGATCGACGGGGATGCCCAGCGAGTAGAAGAGCGGGGCCGAGTAGAAGTCGACGTTGGGGATCAGCTTCTTGGCCGCGTTCACGCGCTCGTAGAGCTTCACCGCCATCTCGTACCACTTGAACTGGCCGGACTGTCGGCACGCGTCCTCGGCCATGCCCTTGAGGATGGCCGCGCGCGGATCGCCCGCCGTGTACACGCGATGGCCGAAGCCCATGAGTCGCCGCCGCTGGGCCAGCGCCTTCTCGGTGAACGCATCCACGTTGGCGATCTCGCCGATCTCGAGCAGCGTGCGCATCACCGCCTCGCCGGCCCCGCCGTGAAGCGGCCCCTTGAGCGCGCCGACCCCGCCCGCCACCGCCGAGTGCATGTCGGAGTTGGTCGAGACGATCACCCGCGTGGTGAACGTGGACGCGTTCAGCTCGTGCTCGGCGTAGAGCGTGAGGCTCGCGTCGAACGCCCTCGTGACGACGGGCGTCGGACGCTTGCCGGTGAGCATGTAAAGAAAGTTCGCGGCGTGGCCGAGGTCGGGCGCCGGCGGCACCGGCGCCTCCCCCGTGCGCACGCGGTGATGCGCGCAGATCGCGGTGGCGATCTGGCTGGTCAGCCGGACGGCCTTGCGCACGTTGGCCGCGTGCGAGTTGTCGTTGGTGTCGGGATCGAACATCCCGAGCATGGCCACCGCGGCCTGGAGCGGCCGGTTGGGATCGGTGTCCTTCGGCATCAGCCTGAACGCGTCGACGAG
>DATHGT010000058.1:0-11671 GCA_035317605.1 Candidatus Acidiferrum sp.
CCCCGCCGATGCGGAGGAAGCCGGCCGCCTGCTCGAAGGCCTTGGGGCCCAGGCGCGGGACCTTCAGGAGCTCGCGACGTGAGCGCAGGGCGCCGTGCTCGGCGCGGAAGGCCACGATGTTCCGGGCGAGGGTCTCGCCGATCCCCGACACGTAGGAGAGCAGCGTCGCCGAGGCGGTGTTCACGTTGACGCCGACTCCGTTCACGCACGACGCCACCACCGCGTCGAGGCTTCGCTTCAGGGCCGGTTGATCCACGTCGTGCTGGTACTGGCCGACGCCGATCGACTTGGGGTCGATCTTCACCAGCTCGGCGAGGGGATCTTGGAGCCGGCGCCCGATCGACGCGGCTCCGCGCACGGTGACGTCCTGGTCCGGGAACTCCTCGCGCGCGATCGCGGAGGCCGAGTACACGGAGGCGCCGCTCTCGTTCACGAGCACGACCACGCAGGCCTCGGCGAGCAGCTTCTCGCGCTTCATGGCCCGCACGAGCTCGTGCGTCTCGCGCCCGGCGGTGCCGTTGCCGACCGCGATGGCCTCGACGCGATAGCGGGAGGCGAGCGCCGCGAGCGCCTGCTTCGCCTCGGCCGCGCGCTTCTGCGGCTCGTGCGGATAGATCACGGTCTCCTCGACGAGATCGCCCTGCTCGTCGAGGGCCACGACCTTGCACCCGGTGCGGAAGCCCGGGTCGATGGCGAGCACGCGCTTGCCGCCCAGCGGCGGCTGCAGCAGGAGGTGGCGCAGGTTCTCGGCAAACACGCGAATCGCCTCGGCATCGGCCCGCTCCTGGAGCACCGCGCGGGCGTCGGCCTCGATCGAGGGCTCGAGCAATCGCTTCCAGGAGTCGACGAGCGCCGCCTCGAGGTCGGAGGCGAGGGCAGCGCGGCGCTCGCGCACGACGCGCCGTCGGATACGGGCGAGGGCAGTCTCCTCGTCCACCGCGAGCGATACCTTCAGGAACCCTTCGTTCTCGCCGCGGAAGACGGCGAGCACGCGGTGGCCGGGCAGTGTGCGCGCGGGGCCCTCGAAGGCGTAGTAGTCCTCGAACTTCTTGCCTTCCCCCTCCTTGCCTTTGGTCACGCGCGAGACGAGGCGGCCCTCGGCGAGCGCCAGGTCCCGCAGGGAGGCGCGCACGTCGGCATCCTCGGCGATGCGCTCGGCCACGATGTCCCGCGCGCCCTGCCACGCCGCCTCGACGTCGGGGACGCCCTTCGCCGCGTCGACAAAGGGTCGCGCCAGCAGCTCGCGCGACTTGTCCAGGCGGATCGCCTGCGCCCAGACGAGGTCGGCGAGCGGCTCGAGGCCGCGCTCCCGCGCGATCGTCGCCTTCGTGCGGCGCTTGGGCTTGTAGGGGAGATAGAGGTCCTCGAGCTCGGTCTTCGAGCGCGTGGCGAGGATGCGCGCGCGCAGGTCGTCGCTGAGCTTCCCCTGGGCCGCGATCGAGTCGAGGATGGTGGTCCGGCGCGCTTCGAGCTGGACGTGGTACTCGTGGCGCTCCTGGATCTGCCCGATCTGCACCTCGTCGAGTCCGCCCGTGGCCTCCTTGCGGTACCGCGCGATGAACGGGACGGTGGCGCCGCCGGCGAAGAGCGCGAGCGTCCGCTCGACGGCCGCGCGGGCCAGGGAGAGCTCCGCGGCCACGACCGCCGCGAGGTCCGGCATTACGCCGGCCTATCCGTGATAGTCGCCGCCGTTGACGTGGATGAGCTGGCCGATGAGATGCCGCGCGTCGTCGGTGGCGAGGAAGACGACGACGTCCGCGATGTCCTCGGGCTCGGCGAGGCGTCCGCTGGGGTTGCTCCGGCCGAGCGCGGCCAGCGCTTCCTCCGTGTTGCCGAGGCGAGGCATCGCGGTGTTCGTGACTCCGGGGGCGATGGCGTTGACGCGGATGCCGAGCGGGGCCAGCTCACGGGCCATGCCGCGCGTGAGGCCGACGATCCCGAGCTTGCTCGCCATGTAGGCGGTGGCGCGCATCGAGCCGCGGTACGGCGCGCCCGACGAGAGGTTGACGATGACCCCCGGCCGACCCGCCGCCACCATCCGGCGGGCCACCTCCTGGGCGCAGACGAAGGTGGCCTTGAGATTGGTGTCGAGCACGGCATCCCACGTGTCTTCGGTCAGCTCCAGGAACGGGGCGCGGGGGAAGATGGCGGCGTTGTTCACGAGGACGTCGATCGGGCCGAGCGCACGCTCGGCATCGGCCACCAGGCGTCGCGCCTCCGCGGGCTTCGCGATGTCGGCGGCGATCGTGACGGCCCGCCGTCCGAGCGCGACGATCTGCGCCGCCGCGGACTCGGTCGCGGCCTTGTCGTCGAGATAGTTGAGCGCGACGTCGGCTCCCGCCTCGGCGAACCGCAGCGCGATGGCGCGCCCGATGCCCCGCTGGGCCCCCGTCACGAGCACGACCTTCCCGGCGCACCGTCCCTCGCTGCTCACGCTGCATAGGTCTACCACATCCCGACAGCAGGCAACGAGGGGCAAGAGCCGCGTCGCCCAAGGCGATCGGCCTCACGGTATGATCGTGGACCAGGGAGGAATGCGCGATGGAGACGCAGGGCATCGTTGTGCTGCCGGAACAAGGGTCGGCATCGAACACGCCGCCACGCCGCTCGTTCGCCCTGAAGCTGCCGGTCGGAGCGACCGGCGGGAGCATCATGATGTTCGAGGAGACCGTTCCCGTCGGGACGAAGAGCACGTTCCACCTGCACCACGACAGCGACGAGGTGGCCTATGTCCTGAGCGGCGAGCTCACGCTCATGATCGGTGGCGAGGTCACGGTGGGCGGCCCCGGCACCTGCGCGTTCATGCCGCGCGGCGTGCCCCACTGCTGGAAGAGCACCGGCGCGGATACCGGGCGGGTGCTGTTCCTCTATACTCCGGGCGGAGCCGGCGGGTTGATCGAGGAGCAGCAGCGGACGGGCCGCTCCTTCGCGTCGATGAGCGAGCGTGAGCTGGCCGAGATGCTGGAGCGCCACGGCTGGGAGATCGTCGGACCCTCGCCGCTCTAATTCAGGAGGATCGAAAAATGACACGCGTCATCGTGATCGCCATCGTGCTGCTGATGTCGGGGATTTCGGCTCACGCCGCGGAGGTCGTCAAGACCGGCGACCTGCCGGTGATCTCGAACGCCGCGCTCTACGTGGCCATGGACAAGGGATTCTTCGCCGAGCGCGGCATCACCGTCGAGACCGAGCGATTCGCCTCCGGCGCCAAGATGATCGCGCCGCTGAGCACGGGCCAGCTCGAAGTGGCGGTGGGCTCGCCGTCGGCCGGGCTCTACAACGCGGTCGCGGGCGGCATGGATTTCCGGATCGTGGCCGACAAGGGTCAGATCCGGCCCAAGCACAGCTTCACGGGCGGGATCGTCGTGCGCAAGGACCTGCTCGATTCCGGCAAGGTGAAGTCGGTGAAGGACCTCAAGGGCATGAAGATCGCGAACGGCGCGAAGGGCATCGTGCTCGACTACCTGCTCGCGAAGGTGCTCGAGAGCGACGGAGTCGCCTTCGACGCGGTCGAAGTCGTCTACCTCGCGTATCCGGACATCGTGAAGGCCCTGGCGAGCCGCGCCGTCGACGCGGCGGTCCTGCCCGAGCCCTGGATCGTGCAGTCCGAGCGGCAGGGCGTCGGCAAGAGCTTCATCCTGAGCGAGCAGGTGCCGTCCATCGCGACGTTCCAGATCGGGGTGGTCATGTACAGCGGCAAGTTCATGAAGGAGCGGCCCAAAGTGGCGCGCGATTTCATGCAGGCCTACGTGAAGGGGGTCAAGTACTACAACGAACGCGGGCTGCGTGACAACGAGGTCGCCACGATCGTGGCGAAGCACACTTCCGTCCCCGCGGACGTGATCAAGGCGACGATTCCGCACTACGCCGACCCGGCGGCCCGGCCCCGCACGCAGGACATCGCGACCCTCCAGGACTGGTTCCATCAGCTGGGCTGGGTGAAGACGAAGGTGCCGGTCGACAAGCTCGTCGACCTGTCGTTCCTCGAGTAGCCGGTCCGGTGATCCTCGAGCTCCGGAACGTCGGCAAGCGCTGGACGATCGAGCGGACCGGCGAGCAGATCGTCGCGCTGGAATCGATCGACCTCGACGTCGGCGCCGGCGAGTTTTTGATCCTGCTCGGCCCCTCGGGCTGTGGCAAGTCGACGCTGCTGCAGATCGTCGCCGGGCTCGAAGGCGCGACGTCGGGCGCCGTCCGGTTTCCCGACGTCGACCGCGCCGGCAATCGCAAGCGCACGAGCATGGTCTTTCAGGAGTACGCGCTGTTCCCGTGGCGCACCGTGCTCGACAACGTCGTCTTCGGTCCCGAGGTGCGCCACGTGGCGCCGGCCACGCGGGAGGCCGCCGCGCGGCGCCTCATCGATCTGGTGAATCTGACGGGCTTCGAGCGCCGCTATCCGCACGAGCTGTCCGGCGGCATGCGCCAGCGGGTGGCGCTCGCGCGGGCGCTCGCCAACGATCCGGACATTCTCCTCTTCGACGAGCCGCTGGCCGCCCTCGACGCGCAGACCCGGCGCATCCTTCAGGACGAGCTCGTCCGCATCTGGGGGGAGACGCGCAAGACGTTCATCTACGTGACGCACAGTCTGGAGGAAGCCGTGCTCCTCGGCACGCGCATCGTGGTCATGACCGCGCGCCCCGGACGCATCAAGCAGACCGTCGACGTTCGCGTCGACCGTCCCCGCCACCTGAGCGGGCGCGCCGAAGCCGGGCTCCTCGACCTCGTCGACGGGCTCCTGCGCGAGGAAGTCGAGCGCGCGATGGCCAGCGACATGGTGGTGAGATCATGAGCACGCGAGCCGAGTCCCTCGCCGCGGCGCGGCCGGCCGCGCCGAACCTCCGTCTCCGCGTGAACGCGCGCAAGGCGCTGTCCGTCGCGTTGATCCTGGTGGTCTGGCAAGCCATCGTGTCCCTCGGCGGCATGAATCCTCTCTTTCTGCCGTCACCGGCCGCGGTGCTCGTCTCGGCCTGGGAGTTGATCCTTTCCGGCCAGCTCCCGTGGGCGGTCCTCGTCAGCCTGAACCGCATCGTGCAGGGGTTCGTCTATGGCTCCCTCGTGGGGATCGCGCTGGGGCTCCTCGCGGGCGCCATCAAGTGGGTGGACGACGTGGTCGATCCGTGGGTCGCCGCGATCTATCCCATTCCGAAGTCGGCGCTCTTCCCGCTCTTCCTGCTGTGGTTCGGCCTCGGCGACTCGTCGAAGATCGTCACCATCAGCGTGGGCGTCCTCTTCCTCGTGCTGATCAACACCGTGACCGGCGTGAAATCGATCAACCCGCTGCTCCTCAAGGCGGCGCAGGATCTCGGCGCCACGCGCGCCCAGGTCTTCGTCAAGGTCATCCTTCCCGGTGCGCTGCCCAACATCTTCACCGGTCTTCGCCTGGGGATCGGCATGGCGCTGATCCTCGTCTTCATCACCGAGATCGAGGCGACGAAAGCCGGGCTCGGCTTCCTCCTGTGGGAAGCGTTCCAGCTGCTCGACACCACGCGCGTCTTCGTCGGCGTGGTCACGTTCGGCGTCCTCGGCATCCTGTCGTCGTGGGCGCTCCAGTGGCTCGAGCGCGTCTGCTGCCCCTGGGCGCGGCGGTAAAGCAGCCGGGTCACCCGTCGCTTTTCACGGGGCCGAGGGGCAGGACGATGCGGAACGTCGAGCCGCTGCCCACGCCGCTGGACACCTCCACGCGACCGCCGTGAGACTGGACGACCGCCCGCACGAGGCTCAAGCCCAGGCCCAGGCCGCGCTCCGAGCGGCTCTGATCGCCCCGGTAGAGCCGATCCCAGATCTTCGGCAGCTCGGCCGCCGTCATGCCGATGCCGGTATCCTGAACCGCGATCACGGCCGTGTCGCCCTCGCGGAGCCCCGTGATCTCGACGCGCCCACCGGCCGGCGTGTACTTGATGGCGTTGTCGAGAAGATTGGCGACCGCCTGGCGCATCCGGCTACGGTCGGTCAGGAGCCAGACCTCGGTGGGAGCCTCGAGATGCAACGCGACGCCTTTGTCCTCGGCGACGTGTCGATAGACGTCGGCGACACTCTCCACGAGATCTCCCAGGCTCACGGGCTTTCGCGTGAGCTGGAGCGCTCCCGCCTCGGCTTCGGAGATGTCCATGAGCGTGTTGAGCATCGCGAGGAGCTGATCCGCCTCCTCGACACAATCGGCCAGCGTTTCGCGATGCGCCTGGGATCCCCCGTCTGAGCGCAGCGCGATCTCGGCGGCGCCCCGTATCCTCGTCAACGGCGTGCGCAGATCGTGGGCCACGTTGTCCAGCGCGCCGCGCATGCCGTCGATCAACACGGAGATCCGATCCAGCATCTCGTTGAACAAGCGCCCGAGCTGATCCAGCTCGTCGGCGCTGTTGCGGGTCGGCACGCGCGCGTCCAGACTCCCGGCCTGAATCGCGCGCACGGTGGCGATGATCTGTCGGACCGGCCGGAGGGCCCAGAACGCCAGCAGCCCGCCCCCGCCGACCCCCAGGACGGCGGCGGCGGCGAGGATCCCGGCGGCGCTCTTCCGAAAGCGTCCGAGGACCTCGTCCCGCTCTCTGGTGGTCTTCCCGACGTGGAGCACCAGATCATCCGACAGGGGGGCCGTCACGGCCTCCAGACGGCCGGCGTGGCCATGCGTCCACAGGTCGGGCGACTTGACGAATCGAACGCCGCCCTCGCGCGCCACCACGCGAACCTGAAACGGCTCGTCGACTCCGGAACCTTCCTCGGCCTCCAGAAATCGCGCCATGCCCTCGATGCCGCCCCGCCGATACTCCGCGACCAGCTCGTTGAGCTCCTCGAGCATGCTGGCCCGATCGCGCGCCTCGAGCGACGAGGCGATCAACACGTACGCGAACCAGCACAGCACGGTGGTCCCGACGAGGAAGAAGCCGAGGTACCAGAGCGCGAGCCGGACGCCGATCGTGCGGGCGCCGCGGCTAAGGAACCGCGAGGGCATAACCGACTCCACGCAGCGTGTGCAGCATCTTCCGATCGAAGTCGCCATCGATCTTGGCGCGCAGTCGCGAGACGAGCACCTCGACCACGTTGGTCTGGGGATCGAAGTCGTAGTTCCAGACGTGCCGCAGGATCAGCGTCTTCGACAGGGGTTGCCCGCGATGCCGCATCAAGCACTCGAGCAGGGCGAACTCTCGGGGCTGGAGGTCGATGCTCCGCCCTCCGCGACGAACCTCTCGTCTCAGCAGATCGAGGGTGAGGTCCCCGGCGACGAACCGGGTCGGCGCGGTCAACCCGTGCGCGCGCCGCAGGAGCGCGTGAATCCGCGCCAGGAGCTCGGAGAACGCGAACGGCTTGGTCAGATAGTCGTCGCCGCCGGCGTTGAGCCCCTTGACCCGGTCATCGACGGACCGTTTCGCGGTGAGAATGATGACCGGCGTGGACATCCCCCGGTTTCTCAGCGTGTCGATGAGGGCCAGCCCGTCCAGCTCGGGCAACATGAGATCGACGACGTCGACGTCGTAGGGCTCGGCCAGCGCGAGGCTGAGTCCCCTCCGTCCGTCGCGGGCGTGATCGACGGCAAAGCCGGCCTGGCGCAATCCCGTGACGACGAAGGACGCGATCTTGTGATCGTCTTCGACGATCAGCGCGCGCACGATGCGCTCTCCATGATTACAAGTCTGTAAGCCTCGGATGCGGCTCGCGGCCCCATAGTACACGGGCTCATGACGCAGACGATCAGCGGCGGTACCGCGGCCACGCGTGCTTCGGCCCTCGCTCACATTGACGTGCTCGCCGACCTGCTGATCCTGTCGGTCTTCGCCGCCCTGGTCCTGTTCCCGGCCCTGGGCCAGACCCAGTACCTGGCCGACCGCGAGTTACGGCACGCCGAGATCAGCCGTGAAATGGCCGAGCGACACGACTACGTCGTCCCTCACCTCGTGGGCAAGCCGTATCCCGAAAAGCCACCCCCGATGCACGTCGCCGCCGCGCTGTTGATGGGGTGGTGGGGCGCCCCCTCGGTGTTGCTCGCCCGCTGGCCGTCGGCGCTGGCCGCGCTGGGCGTCACCCTCATGACCTACGAGTTGGGGCGGATACTGTCGGACCGTTGGCTCGGCCTGGTGGCCGCGCTCGGGCTCCTGGCCATTCCCGGGTTCACGATCATGGCTCGGCAGGCCAGGCCCGACATGATTCTGTGTCTGGCCATCACGGCCTCCGCGCTCACGCTGGCGCTCGGCATACGTGAATGCCGCGAGCCACGGCGCCGGGCGTGGTTCGTCGTGGCGGGGATGGCGGCGGGGCTCGGGGTGATCACGAAGGGACCCTACGCGTTGTTGTTCCCCCTCTTCTTCGCCGTGCTGGCTCCCATCGGTCGTCCCGGGTGGCGTCGTCCACGGGTGGAATGGGTGGGGTTCGTCGCGGCGTTGTTCGCGATGGCGGCGGCCTGGGCCGTTCCGGCGTATCTCCGGGACGGTGGACAGTATCTGCAGCAGGTGATCTTGCAAGAAGACCTCGACGTCACCAAGGGCGCCAGCCATTGGTACAGTCTCATCACGCCCGCCATCTTGCTGTCGCTCCCGATGGGGGCCTTTCTGCCGATGGCCATCCGGGACCTGCGCCGGCACGGTTACTCCGCGCCGCTGGCGTGTG
The DNA here is from genome assembly GCA_035317605.1 of Candidatus Acidiferrum sp. Lineage (GTDB taxonomy): Bacteria > Methylomirabilota > Methylomirabilia > Rokubacteriales > CSP1-6 > DATHGT01. Next base: position 8,596 of record DATHGT010000058.1, read on the forward strand.
CCGCGGCCATCTTCCTCGTGGTGCAGGTCATCCCGAAGAAGCGTCCACACTATCTGTTGCCGATGTATCCGTTCCTGGCGTTGGCGCTGGCCATGACGATCGTGCGCCACGCTGCCGACTCGACGCGAATCCGGCGCGGCGCGTGTCTGGCCATCGCGGTGGGCGCCGCCGTCGTTCCCCTCTATTTCGGGGTCGTCGCACGCTGGGTGGAGCATGCGGAGGATCCCGGACCTGCGCGCCGCTCGAGAAATCCTGGCCGTGGCGGAGCCGGCCGCACTCGTGTATGTCCTCGTCCGTCTGGACGAAGCACTCGCCTGGGTCGGCCGGGACGATCGACGGGTCGTCTGGATCGACGTCGAAGATCCCGGCGCCGTTCGACGGCTGCGCGCCGCGCCGCCTGGATCCTATCTCGTCATGGCCAGCGGCCAACACGACCTGCTGCGGAGCCTGGCCGGCGAGCTGCCGTTGCAAGCGCTCGCCACCATTGAGTGGCCCCGGCGCAAGCTGGATCAGATCGTGAGTCTGTCCAGGCGGGCCGATCGCGAGCTGGCGGTTTTGCGCTTCGTCGAGGTCGGTCGATAGGGACGCGTCATGACGCGCGTGCCGCTGGCCGGCAAGCACGACGTGAAGGACGCCCACGTCGACCGCGCCTTCGATCGACCGTAGGCGTGACGGGGGGCGGTCGACCCGACCACCCCTATAGAGTCTTCACCTGCTCGACCCGGAAGCCGCGCTTGCGGGCCTCGTCGCCGAAGGCGGCTGTCATGTCGGCGCCGTCACGCGGCGCTCCTTCCCACACCAGCACCACCAGCACGTCCGTCGTGCCCTGTCGGGCCAGGGTGGCCGCCTCGTGCAGGATGGCGTCGTTGGCGGCCACGTAGGCGGCATCCCCGGCGGCGTGTCCGGCGAGCGTCACGACGTCGCTGGTCGTGTCCAGTTCCGCCAGCACTCCGTCGTACACCGGTCCCCAATCTCCGGGACGGTCGATGACCGAGCTCTCCCGGAACTCGTCGCGACCGAACGGCAGCACCATGCGCCGGCGCATGTGCCGGGCTCCCGCGACGGTCAGCGCCACCAGATCCGCGCCGCAGGCGCCGGAGCTGACCAGGGCCGTCGCGGCTTCACGACTGAACAGCTCGTCCAGCCGTTGCTGGACGAGGGCCACGTTCCGGAGCGGAAAGCGCGCGGATTGCGCGTCAGCCGCGTCGATGCGCCGCCCCGCTACCGCGATGATCATCGCTTTCCACCTGTCCTTCTCCGGCCCTCTCGCCGGCTCGGCTGACGTCACGCCCACGATGACGGGCTGCCGCCGTCGATCTAAAGGGTACTTCATCGTGCGTGGAAAGCGAGCCGGACGATGGTCTGCACGCCGTGGGATACTGAGCGTCGCCCCTCATGCCCGAGCCCCCCGCCCGTAGTGAAAGCCGTGTGACCAGCGCGCCGGAATCCGCCTACGCGTGGACCCGGCTCTTCGCGGCGCTCGTGCTCTCCGCCGTCGGTGGCGTCGGGATGTGGTCGGTGATCGTGGCGTTGCCCGCGGTCCAGGCGGAGTTCGGTGTCGCGCGCTCCGCCGCCTCGCTGCCCTACACGATGACGATGATCTGCTTCGGCTTCGGCGGGATCCTGATGGGACGCCTCTCCGATCGCGTGGGCATTTTCTTTCCCGTCGTGGGGGGAGCCGTGGGCCTGGGACTCGGCTACGCGGCCGCGAGCCAGGCGACGAGCCTCTGGCAGTTCGCGCTCGCCCAGGGCCTGCTGGTGGGCGTGGCCAGCTCGGTCACCTTCGCGCCCATCATCGCCGACACCTCGCTCTGGTTCACCCGTCATCGCGGCATGGCGGTGGCGATCATCGCGAGCGGAAGCTACCTCGCGGGAACGGTCTGGCCGCCGGTCGTGGGGCATTTCATCGACACACGCGGCTGGCGCTGGACCTATCAGGGCATCGCCGTGCTTTGCGTGGCGGCCATGCTGCCGCTCGCGCTGGCTCTCCGGCGCCGGGCGCCGCTGATCGAGACGGCTATGGCCGGCACTCGCACGACGTCGTGGTCGGCGCGGCCGCTGGGGATGTCGCCGGCCACGCTGCAGACCGTGCTGATCGTCGCCGGCCTGAGCTGCTGCGTGGCCATGTCGATGCCGCAAGTTCACATCGTGGCGTACAGCCACGACCTGGGTCACGGAGCGGGGCGCGGAGCGCGGATGCTGTCGCTGATGCTGGGCTTCGGCATCGTGAGCCGGCTGGTGTCGGGATGGATCTGTGACCGCATCGGCGGGCGGCGCACGCTCCTGCTGGGCTCGGCTCTGCAAGCGGCCGTGCTCGCCCTGTTCATGCCCTTCGACGGAGTGGCTTCGCTCTACGTCGTGTCGGCGCTGTTCGGTCTGGCCCAGGGCGGGATCGTGCCCTCGTATGCCGTCATCGTCCGCGAGTTCTTTCCTCCCGAAGAGGCCGGCGTGCGCGTGAGCGCCGTGCTGATGGCCACCGTCTTCGGCATGGCGCTGGGCGGCTGGGTGTCCGGCGTGATGTTCGACCTGACGGGTTCCTACCAGGCCGCATTCGTCAACGGCATCCTGTGGAACCTGCTGAACCTCGCCATCGCCGTGGTCTTGTTGCGCCGACCCGCGACGCCGGCCGTGCAAGGCTACGTATCCCGATGACCAACACGGAGGAGACTCCATGACACGGCAGGAGCTGCGCGCCCAGGGCCAGGCCACGCTCAAAGGTCTCTTCGGATCGGATGAGCAGACGCGCGGCCTGGCGAATCTGTTGACCGAGGCGGTGTATGGCGGGGTCTGGAACCGGGCGGGCCTCGCGCGAGCGGATCGGATGCTGTGCACGATCGCGGCGCTGGCCACGGGCCCGCGGCTGAAGGCGCTGCGCCGGCATCTCGCGAGCGGGCTGGACCTCGGCCTCAGCCCGGAGGCGATCCGCGAGATCCTGGTGCAGGCGGCGCTGTATACCGGTTTCTCCGCGGCGGAGGAGACGCTGGCGCTGGCGGCTGACGTGTTCGCCGAGCGCGGCCTGCCATTCCCCCCGGATCCGCCCGAGGACGCGTCGCTCGAGGACCTGATGCGCCGTGGC
>DATHGT010000059.1:0-74110 GCA_035317605.1 Candidatus Acidiferrum sp.
GCGCGGATCTACCCCGCGAGCCACTACGTGACTCCGGCCGCCCAGCTCGAGCGCGCGATCGAGGGCATCATGGACGAGCTGCGCGAGCGGCTCGGCTTCCTCAAGGCCCGCGGCCGGCTGCTGGAGGCACAGCGCCTCGAGCAGCGCACGCTGTTCGACATGGAGATGCTGCGCGAGCTGGGCTACTGCCACGGCATCGAGAACTATTCGCGCCATCTCTCCGGGCGCCGGCCCGGCGAGGCGCCGCCCACGCTGATCGAATACCTGCCCAAGGACGCGCTGGTGATCATCGACGAGAGCCACGTGGCCGTGCCCCAGGTCCGCGGCATGTACTACGGCGACCGCTCGCGCAAGGAGGCGCTGGTCGAGTACGGCTTCCGGCTGCCCTCGGCGTTCGACAACCGGCCGCTCACGTTCGACGAGTTCGGCCGGCTCGTCGGCCAGACCGTCTACGTCTCGGCGACGCCCAGCGCCTACGAGCTGAAGCTGGCCGGCGACGCGCTGGTCGAGCAGGTGATCCGGCCCACCGGGCTCATGGATCCCGCCATCGAGGTGCGCTCCGCGCGCGAGCAGGTCGACGACCTGCTGCACGAGATCCGCGTCCGCGCCGAGCGCGAGGAGCGCGTGCTCGTCACCACGCTCACCAAGCGGATGGCCGAGGACCTGACCGAGTACTACCAGCAGGCGGGGCTCCGCGTGCGCTATCTGCACTCGGACATCGACACGCTCGACCGGGTGGCGGTGATCCGCGACCTGCGCCTGGGCAAGTTCGACGCGCTGATCGGGATCAACCTGCTGCGCGAGGGCCTCGACATCCCCGAGGTGTCCTTGGTGGCGATCCTCGACGCCGACAAGGAAGGCTACCTGCGCTCGGGCACCTCGCTGATTCAGACCGCGGGACGGGCGGCGCGGAATGTCAACGGGCAGGTGATCATGTACGCCGACCGCACGACCGACTCGATGGCCGACACGATCCGCGAGACCGAGCGGCGGCGCGTGCTCCAGAGCGCGTACAACGCCGAGCACGGGATCACCCCGGAGTCGATCCGCTCGTCGATCCGCGAGCTGCTCCAGACCGTCTACGAGCGCGACTACGTCACGGTCGACCTGCCGGAGTCCGCCGAGGAGACGTTCGAGACCGCCGCGCAAGTCCAAGCGCGTGTCGTCGACCTCGAAAAGCAAATGAAGGAAGCCGCCCGCCGCCTCGACTTCGAACAAGCCGCCGACCTCCGCGACAAGATCCGCTCCCTCAAAAAGCTCCAGACCGCCTAACGCCGCGGGTCTCACGGGTCGCAGCCGGACACGTCACGCCACGGGCGACCGTGCGCGTTCCTGACAGTCGTCCCCTTCGCTGACGTCAGCGAGCGAACACCCGGACGCCCGCGCCGACGGCGCGGCGAGCCATAGACGAATATCTATGGAGTGTTATGTCCGCGAATCATAACTCCAGAACCCCATAGACTCCCCCGAAACTCCAGTAACCCACCAATCGAGTTTCGCGTCCAGGTGCGTCATGACCCATTGGTCTACTCTTTGCCCACGACGCCCAACCGATGTCCACGATCATCCTCGCCGCCGGCGGGTACCATCTCAAGACTCTTAGGTATCTCGTCGTCGCGACGGTGTTCTGCGTTCTCGCCGGATCGGCGTTCGCACAGACGCCGTCGGTGGGGTACGTCTACGACGACCTCGGCCGCCTCACCGCGGTGGTCGATCCCGACGGCAACGCGGCGGTCTACGTCTACGACGCCGTGGGGAACCTGCTGCAGATCCAGCGTATCGACGCGCCGGCGCAGGGCCTGGCCATCACGTACGTGAGCCCGGGCCGAGGTATGCCGGGAGCTTCGGTCGTCGTGTTCGGTCGAGGGTTCGATCCGGTCGCCGCGAACAATACGCTGCGCTTTTTCAACAACGTCACCGCGACGGTCACCGAGGCGTCGGCCAATCGACTCGTGACGTCCGTACCGACCGGCGCCGCGACCGGGCGGATCAGCGTCACCAACTCGCTGGGGTCGGCCAACTCCCCGAGCGACTTCGTGGTCGGCGGAACGCTGACGGTCTCACCGGCGAGCACGGTGCTGGCGCCCGGCCAGGCCGCCCAGTTCCAGGCCAGCGAGGGCGGGGTGCCGACCGGCAGCGTCACGTGGGCGGTCAACGGCATCACCGGCGGGGACGCGCGGATCGGGACCATCTCCGCGGCGGGGTTGTACACCGGGCCGGTGTGGGTGCCGCCCGGGGCGCGGCGCACGGTCGTGACGGTGACGGCTACCGTGCAGGCCGACCGTGCGTCGAGCGCCGCCGCGACGGTCTCGCTGATCAATCCGGAGCGGCTGGTGCCGGCGGCCGGGGGCGTGAGCGTTCAAGTCGTCGACGGGCAAATGTTCGTCCAGTCCGTCGACGGCGGGGTGAGCGTCGTCGTCCAGGACGGCACCACATTCGTGGGGTCCGGGGCCGTGACGGTCAGCGTGGTCCCGGCCATCACCGCGGTGACGCCGACGACCGCGGCCCGCAGCACGACCACGACGGTGACGTTAATCGGTGCCGGGTTGACGGGGGCGACGAGCCTGACCGCAACCCCGGCGACGGGGCTGACCTTCGCCAACCTGCAAATCACCAATGACACCACCGCGACGGTGCAGATCACCAGCGGCACCCAGGCCGGTAGTTGGGCTCTGCAGATCACCGGGGCGGGCGGGACGTCGACGCGCGAGGGCACGGGCGGCAACGTGTTCACGGTGGCTCCATGAGTCGCCAGCCGAGAGGAGCAACGACGATGCGATCGCTGCTGATCTTCACCCTGACGCTGACGCTCGCACTCGCGATGGCCTTCGACCAGGCTCGAGCCGACGCCTGCAACCCGGCGACGTCGCCGTCGGTCCAGACGTTCGACGTGCCTCCCGGCGACGGCACGTTTCGCTGCGCCAGCATGAACATCCCGTGGGGGGTCACCGTCAAGTTCAACCGCAACGCCACCAACACGCCGGTGACGTTCGAGATCACGAACACCGTGTCGATTACCGGGAAGATCGACGTGAGCGGCGCGAACGGCGTCGCGGGCAGCGCCAGCACGCAGTTCCGCAACGGCGGGGCGGGCGGCCCGGGCGCGTTCGACGGCGGCACCGGCGCCAACAACACGCTGACGCTGATCGGCGGCACGGGCCTTGGTCCCGGCGGCGGCGGCGGCGGTGACCGCCAAGGCTCGGGCGGGGGCGGTGGATACGTGCTCGCCGGCGGAACCGGACAGATGTTGGGCGGCGGTACCGGGACCCCTGGGGGTGGGGGCGGCGCGTATGGCGCGGCCGCCCTTCTGCCGGCGGTCGGTGGGTCCGGCGGCGGCGGAGGAGGCACGCTCTCACTCGGCAACACGGGCGGTGGCGGCGGCGGGGGTGGCGGATCGCTCGTGATCTTCGTCACCTCGCCGACGGGATCGATCACCTTCGACTTCGGCGCCCAGCTGCTCGCCAACGGCGGAACTGGCGGCGGCGGGTTCAACAGCTACGGGGCCGGAGGCGGCGGCAGCGGCGGGACGGTACGCCTCGTGGCCAAGACCATCACGGGCCAGGCGACCGTCAACGTCGCGGGAGGCATGAGCCAGGGCAGCAACTACTCGAGCGGCGGGATGGGCAGCGCGGGGCGCGTGCGGGTGGAGGGCACCAACACCGCGCAGTTCACGTTCTCGCTCATGCCGAACTCGACGCCTATTCCGGGGACGTCGGTGTCGATGACCGACCAGCTCAGCCCGGAGACGCTGCCGAGCACGCCAACGCTGGCCATCACGCAGGTGGCCGGCGTCAACGCGCCCGCGGCCCCGACCGGCTCGTTCGCGACGCCGGACATCCTGCTGCCCGCGACGACACCGGCGTCGGTCACCGTCAGCCTGCAGGCGGCGCAGGTACCGCCCGGCACGACGGTGACGGTGACCGTGAAGGGACTCAGCGGGACCGCGAGCGCACCGGTGACGACCACGCTGGCGGGGACGCTGGCGTCGTCCACGGCGTCGGCCAGCGTGACGATCCCGCTCAATCAGCCCGCGATCATCAGCGCGGTCGTGACGTTCACGCAGACCGCGGACGCCGGGGGCGCGCCGATCTTCGTGCAGGGCGAGCCCGTCGAGCGCGTCAGATTGCTGACGCGGTGGGGAGGGGGCACGGAGGTCGCGTACATCACGCGCTCGGGCCGCGAGATCGTCGTCGCCGCGGCACGCTGATGGACGCGCGACGGCGCCCGACGCGGCTCCTCGGCGCGGCCGCCCTGATCCTCGGCGTGCTGGCCATGCCTCACGGCTCGCGTCCGCAGGACGCGCCGGCGGCTGGACCGTCTCCGGTCGCCATGCACTCCGCCACCTGGCTGTCTCACGGGCGCCTGTTGATCGCCGGCGGCGTCGGCCCGGGCGGTCCGAGCGATGCGCTGCAGATCATCGGGGCTTCATCGGCGGCCCTCGCTCACGTTTTCGCAATGCCCCGGATGTCGCATTCGGCCACGCTGCTGCCCGACGGAACCGTATTGATGGCCGGCGGCCAGACTGCGAACGGCGTCGCCGCGTCACTCGAGACCGTGGACGGCACCGGCCGGACGACTCCGCTGCCGATGCCGCTGGCGCGCGCAGTCAGCGAGCACGCGACCGTGCTCGTGCCCGACGGGCGTGCGCTCGTGCTTGGCGGCCGCGACGGAGCGGGAGCGATCGTGTCCACGGTGCAGGCCGTCGACGTCACCGGCGGCCACGTCGCCGAGCTGCTCGATCTCGGCGTCGCGCGCGCCGGGCACACGGCCACGCTGCTCGCCGACGGCCGCGTGCTCGTCACCGGCGGTGTCGGAGCCGCGGGCGCGCTGAGCACCGTCGAGTTCTGGGATCCGGCCCGCTCCGTGTCGGCGCCGTCCGCGACATCGCTGTCGACGCCGCGCTCGGGGCACGCGGCCACGCTGTTGCCGAGCGGCGATGTTCTGCTCGTCGGCGGTGCCGGTCCCGACGGCAAGCCCCTCGCGACGCTGGAGACCTTCGACGCGACGACCGGCGATGTTCGCCCGAGCGCCGTCGGACTCAGCACGCCGAGATCGCGCCACTCGGCCACGCTGCTGCCGACCGGCGAGGTGCTCATCTGGGGCGGAATCGGCCCCGTCGGGACACCGCTCGCGTCCGCGGAGTTGATCGATCCGAGAACGAGCGTCGTGCGAATCCTCGGAGCGTCGCTCTCGAACGCCCTCACCGTGGATCGCATCGCGCCGGCGCTGGTCTGGAGCCGCCCCGCATCCGGCGCGACCGACGTCGCGACGACGACTCCGATCGCGCTCGGGTTCAGCGAGCCGCTCGCGGTGACGACGATCACGGCGTCGGCGACGCTCGAAGGTCCGGCCGGCCGTGTGGAGGCGCGAGTTGTGCCGACGGCGGACGGACTCGTTGGCTGGGTGACACCGGCGCAACCGCTGGCGTCCGCCACGACGTACACGCTGACGCTGTCCGGATTGATGGACACCGCCGGAAATCCGCTCCCACGCACGGCGCTGACGTTCACCACGGCTGGCTCGGCGACGACGTCGTTGGCGAGCGCGACCGGCCGGCCGGGGACGTCGAAGCCGATCGAGAGCGAGAACGACGACCCGCTCGTCTGGACGGGCGAATGGCGGCAGGGCCGGCCGTATTCGCGATGGCAGTCGCTGCCACCGTTGCAAGCGCCGCCGGGCGTCACCGCGATCGCGGGACAGGTGCTGCGTCTCGACGGCGAGCCGCTGCCGGACGTGACGTTGCGCGTGGACGACAAGTCCACGCGAACGGACCCGACCGGCCGGTTCCTGCTCAGCGGCGTGGCGCCGGGGCCTCAGGTGCTGCTGATCGACGGCGGCAGCGCGAACACCGGCACGACCACGTTCGGCACGTTCGAGGTGTCGGTCCCGGTGACGGACCGGATCACCAACGTGTTGCCCTACACGAGCTGGATGCCGCGGATCGACACCGCGCACGTGGTGAGCATCACGGCGCCGACGGTGGGCGACGTGATCGTCAGCAATCCGCGGCTGCGCGGTCTCGAGATTCACATCCCGCCCGACACGGTGGTCCGAGACCGTGATGGCCACGTCGTGACCCAACTGAGCCTGACACCCATTCCCACGGACCGGCCGCCGTTCCCAGTGCCGGTGGACTTTCCGGTCTACTTCACCGTGCAGCCGAACGGCGCCCATTTGGAGACGCATCGCGGCCCGTTCAACGGGGCGCGGGTGACGTATCCGAACACACGCGGTCATCGTCCGGATACGGAAGCGCACTTCTGGAGCTACGAGCCCGAGGGCGGGGTGGGCTGGTATCGCTACGGCACGGGGCGGGTGACGCCGGACGCGGCCAGCATCAAGCCCGATCCAGGGGTGCGGATCTACAAGGTCACGATGCACAGCTTCCTGCCGAACACCGAGCCGCTGCCGCCACCCGGCCCACCGCCGGGCAATCCCAACGGCGTCGACGGCGAGCCTGTGGACCTGAGCACGGGCCTGTTCGTGATGAACAAGGTCGACCTGGCGGTGGCCGACGTGATCCCGATGATCGTGCGGCGGGCGTATCGCACGGGCGATCTGGCCTCGCGGGCCTTCGGGATCGGGATGACCCACGACTACGAGATGTTCGTATGGTCGGATCAGAACCAGGCCTGTCCGGTGTTCTACCTGGTGCTACCAGACGGCGGCCGTCTGACCTACACGCGGCAGAGCGGCACGACGTGCCTCAACAGCCAGTACGTGCACGCCGCGAGCCCGACGCGGTTCCACCAGTCGCAGCTGTTCTGTCAGTTCACGACCGTGTATTTCTGCCGGATCACCCTGCGCGATGGGAGAATCTACGAGTTCGACGGGCACGGCGGGGTCTTACTGAGCGTGAAGGACCGCTTCGGCAACGCCCTGACGCTGACCCGCATTGCGAGCGTGTCGACCCACCGGGTGCTGGCGATGACGTCGCCGAAGGGGCGAACGCTGACGTTCGTGTACGACGGCAGCGACCGGGTGACGCAGATCCAGGACGACCTGGGGCGCGTGACCAGCTACCAGTACGACGCGAGCGGCCGGCTATGGCGGGCCACCGACCCGGCGGGCGGGGTGACCGAGTACACGTACGAAGACACGACGAACCACCGGATGAAGACGATCAAAGACCCGCGGGGTATCGTCTACCTGACCAACGAGTACGACGCGCTGAGCGGGCGCGTCACCCGCCAGACGCTGGCGGACCCGACGGCGACGTATCAATTCGCGTACACCACAGACAGTGGCGGCCACGTGACCCAGACCGAGGTGACGGACCCGCGGGGGATGCTGCGGCGGGTGACGTTCAACCTCAACGGCTACACCGCGACCGACACACGGGCGGTGGGGCAGCCCGAAGCGCAGACGACGACGTTCGGCTGGGACACGACGAAGAACCTCGTGTCTTCTACGACCGATGCCTTGGGCCGGCTGACGACCTACACCTACGACACCAAAGGCAATCTCCTCACGTTGACGCGCCTGGCCGACCGGCCCGCCGACCTGATCACGACGACGATGCAGTACGAGCCGGCGTACAGCCGGGTGACGTCGGTGGTGCCGAGCCAGCGGACCACGGACGGCCAGGTGAGCATCGCGTATACGGGGCTGACCCAGGCGACGGTGACGGACGCCCGCGGCAAGTCGACGGCCATTACGTATAACACGGCCGGCCAGGTGCGGACGGTCACGGATCCGCTGAGCCAGATGACGGAGTTCGTGTACGACGCGAGCGGCAATCTGACCGACCTCTACGACCCGCTGCGGAACCGCACGACACGGGCCTACGACCCGGTGGGCCGGCTGGTGAGCCAGACCGACCCGCGGAGCCGGACCACGTCATTCGTGTACGACGGCCTGAACCAGCTGGTGGCGCTGGGGGACGCGACGGCCGGCGTCACGCGCTTCAGCTACGACGGCAATGGTAATCTTTTGTCGGTGACGGACGCGCGGGGCAACGCGACGACATATCACTACGACGCGATGGACCGGCTGGATCAGCGGACGGACCCGCTGACGCACGCCGAGACCTACCACTACGACAAGAACGGCAACGTGGACCAGTTCACCGACCGTAAAGGGCAGACCACGACGTTCACTTACGATGGGCTGAACCGGCGTACAGCCACCACCTCCCCCGGAATCACCACGACGTACGGATGGGACGCCGGCAACCGGCTCACCCAAGCCGTGGACTCGGTCGGGGGCACGGTGACCAACGCCTTCGACGACCTCGATCGGCTAACGGGTCAGACGACGGCGCTGGGAACGGTCAGCTACCCCGGCTACGACAGCCTGGGCCGCCGACTGCAGATGCAGGTGCCCGGGCAGACGTTGGTGGCCTACCAATGGGACCCCGCAAGCCGGCTGACGCAGATCACGCAGGGGACGGCGCAGGTGACGTTCGGGTACGACGACGCCAACCGCCGGACGAGCCTGACGCTGCCGAATGGCGTCGTGACGACCTACGGTTACGACGTGGCCTCGCGGGTGGCGAGCCTGATCTATACGAACGGCACCGGCGAGCTGGGGCGGCTGACGTACGCCTACGACGCCGCCGGGAACCGAGCCAAGACGGGTGGGAGCTTCGCCCGCACGCTGCTGCCGCCGGCGGTTGCATCGGCAACCTACGACTCGGCCAACCGCCAAATGGGTTTCGGCGACAAGACGCTCGGCTACGACTTGAATGGGAACCTCACGAACATCACAGAACCAGCAGGACAGACGGTCCTGACGTGGGACGCGCGCGACCGCCTCAACGCACTCAGTACGCCGACACCGATGAACGCCGCGTTTGTCTACGATGGTTTTGGCCGTCGAGGCGCCCGAACCGTGAATGGCGGCACGACACAGTTCCTGTACGACGGTGCCGACATCGTGCAGGAGGCCGTTGGGGCTGGCACGACGAACTATCTCCGCGGCCTGGGCATCGACGAAGCGTTCGTGCGGAATGGCACCGAGTACTACATCGCGGACGCCGTGGGCAGCACCATCGAACTAACCAACGGCGCAGGGACGGTCGCGACAGAATATTCATACGAACCATTTGGCCGCACCACGTCAACCCTGGGAACGTCTTCGAACAGTATCGACTACACCGGCCGCGAGGATGATGGGCTTGGACTGAAGTATTATCGGGCGCGGTACTATCACCCCCAGGTTCAACGGTTCATCAGCGAAGATCCACTACAGTTTGGTGGTGGCGATGCAAATCTATACGCCTATGTCAGAAATGCTCCGACCACATATATCGATCCACTTGGTCTCGATATTGCCGTCATCGAAAGCGGACCAACAGAAGGCAACCCGATCGGGCACACAGCGATTGCGATTACCGGTTATGGAATTTTCAGTCGGGGAAACGCTGTCGCTCCTGGATCTAGCCTGGCTGCATATCTTGCCCGCGAAGCCCCGAACCGTGACACAGCGGTGACGGTGATCCGGACTTCGACGGATCAGGATGCTGCCGCATTACTTTCGCTCCGGAATTCGTTTCCACGGCCTGTTGGCAAGATATGGGATAACTGCGCGAGTACATCCAATGAAGCACTGAGCGCGGCTGGCATCCCAAACAGAATCCGAGGCTGGATACCAATCCCCTATCCCGGGAATGTGCCTGGCGTCGGCGGCTTGAGGGCATCTGAAGCAGGCGGCACCGTGTTTGTTATCCCGCAGGGATCGACACAAACTCCAATCAGTCTCTTCCAGTTTGAGCCAGCGTCCAGACGATGAGGCGACGCATGATGCTTGTTACGATCGCCCTGTGGCTGTGCTTCACCGTTGCCCTCGCATGGTGGTATATAACCACCCGGGTCTCATTGAGCAGCGCCTTCGGCTATGAGCGTCAATGGGACTGGCAGCTCTTTTTCTTTGCGATCACTCGCTTGCCAGGTCTTGTACTGTGTCTCGCGGTTGTTCTCTGGCTCGAATGGAAATGGTTATCGAGAGCGGCGAAACCATGATCATCCGCTGCCGTTCAGATCGTCCCCCATCAGCGCGGCTTGTTGAACGCGTCGGCCGAACTATTTCAGAAAGGCCCTGCTCACATCTGGGGAATGAGCGGCGACAGTGCCGCTGACGCCGCGATAAAGGGGAGGCCTCGTGCTCGGTGCAAGCAAAGGTTCATCAGCAGCGCCCCGCTCGAAGTCCTTGGCGGTGACCATCAATCTCTACGCAGACGTCGGCAACGATCCGATCGATTCATCTGATCCGCTCGGACTTCGGATCCCATCGGATTCCTGGCGGGCGACAGCAAACCTGTACGCGTATGTTACGAATGCTCCTTTGAACTTTCGAGATCCACTCGGGCTCGAGAAGCAAGGCTGCGGATTCGGCTCCATCCTCGCATCGAGTTTCAGACAGAGACGCACTGCGACAAACGCGGCCCTGTTTGGCCCGTTGGCACAGACGGCAAGGTTTGGAGTAGCCCTCACGTTTCGCTTCGGAAACGTCACGGCAGGGACGATCGGCACCGTGTCACCGTTGCAAGCCCTGTTCGCCGTGGTCCGAGGGCAGGGCGTGGCCAATCTGACGGTTGGTGCGACAGCGGCCTCGGGAGCGCTCACTGGGATCGTTACGGCAATAGCGACCACCGCAGCCCTCGAAGCGGGCGTTATAGCCGGTTCTGCGGCGGGCGCGCTGGGAGAGGCGATCGGGCAATGCATTCCACTCTCTGGCGAATGATGGAGGGGGGCGAGAAAGGGAAGTCATTCTTGCAGCAAACCCACCAGTACTGGAAGGTAACGCTCACTCTGGCGTTTGTGGGTCTTGGCGGCGTACTGCTGGCTCTGATGATCTGGAGGGTCAACAACGGCACGTCCTTACCATGGGTCCCAGGCGAAGCATTCTTCTCCGCGATCGGCACGGGCTTGGTACTGCTGGGACTGCTGTGGTTATGGCTCTCAGTCCGTTGCCCGCGCTGCCGAGCGAGAGTGGCGTCTACGATTCTCACAAGAGAGCGCACCACCGCTTGGCTGGCTGCGCTGCTGGACTTCGAGGCGTGTCCGAGGTGTGGCTTTCGAGGCGGCTCGTCAACGCGATAGCTCTTCAATGCGGGAAGCCGGGAAGCCATGGTTCTCCTCATTTGATTCTTCGTCCTGTGGGCTATTTGCTGCCGACCCCAGCGATCGATCGTCTACTGCACGATGCGGCGGGTCGCTTTCACCGGGGCGTTCGACGCCGGTGACATGATCGCACCCACTTGCGCGGTCATCCGAATATCCTCGAGCGCCTGTTGATCCACGCCAGCGCGTTCAATCCCGGCCTTCTGATGCGGCAGCTGATCGGGGTCGGCGCGCCACGCCGCCTCCAAGGGCGGCCGCTGGATCTCGGCGCGCTCGAAATCGCCCGCGCCATCCTCTATGAGGGGCTGTGGGAGCCGGCCACCGCCCTGCTGGTGTCCTCACTCAGGGCTCCCGTGGTGCGTCTCGTGCAACTATGCCGCGTTAGCCGTCGCGTGATCGGGCGCCTGACTGTCACCACGGACTGCTAATCTAGCCACTTCAAGTCCCGCGTCGATCGGGCGGGTAGCGCGGCGTCGAAGTCATCCGAGGATCATCATCGTGAAGGGAGGAGCTCCAATTCGCTCACCGGCATCCTTCATCTCCTTACGAACGATGAGTACCTGCTGCGCTAGGGCTCTATCTTTCGAATACAACTCGCCGGCAGCGAACCGGGCCAGTAGTCGATTCGTCGACTCGACGACATCGTCGACGACTGGGCGAGGGCCGCTTCCGCCCATCCATGTGGCCGATAGGCACATGGTGGGACTGAGGGGAAACGTGACAACAACCCCGGGTTGATCTAGCCCAGCACCGAACTGCGACCCGGATCCGGGAGTCGCCCACGAAACAGGGTTGTCACCGGTGAGAAAGCACGCGGTACCGGCCGCACGGAGGAATTCCCAGCGCATGGACGCCAATCGAGGCGCGAGCGCCTTCGCCAATTTGATGCCGAGTCTCAGTGATACGAGCGGTGGGACCACCACCGTACAGCTCGATTCGTCCATAGCCATCCGTCGAGCATCTTCTAGGTCCTCCGGCGTCTCGTCATCGGCTTCTGATCGTTCGTGGAGAAGGCGTTCGAAGTACCCAGGAACGACGGCTGCCACTCGCATCGCTTTCTTGAGCCGCTCGCTACAGTAGTGCTCGATGAATGTCCGCATCAGCGGGACACGCGTGACAAGAAAGGCCATGAATATCGCCAAATGTGCTCGCTGTTGCTCACCCAAGTTGAAGCACCCATTCAGGATTCTAGTAATGGCCGGCGCCGCCGCGGTTTCGAAAGCACCGAGCACCTCCTCCATGGCCTGGTCGAATGTACCGTCGTCGAGCTGGATGGCGTAGTAGTCAGCTCTAGCAGCCACTCGCCGTACAGATCGGCGGGTGACCGTCAACCTCACGAGGTCGGCAACCCAGACCTGCGGTCCTTGGGTCGCCGGTACCCGCGGATCGGCAAACCGGCGGAGGTAGAACTGAGGGACGAAATGCTGCTCCATGCTGGTGCGTTCTATCGTGTCAACGCCCAACTCTCGACGGGAAACTGCTTGAACTGGATTCGATGGCCATGCCTCCACCCTGTCAAGGACCTATACGCCGGTCAATACCGCCACGATCATTGTTTCCGTTTGCCGTCATGGCACGGGTCAATCGGGCCCGATCTCTTTGGACACCGGCTCGACCACGTAGGGCCGAGGTCGTCGATCAGTTCCACGAACGCCGCTCGCGCGCGACGTGAGCGGCCGGATCCAGGCCACGCCATCGCGCCTTGCCGAGACCCTTCAGCTCCAGTAGCAACAACGGGGTCTCGGCTTCCAAGGCCTGACTGAGCAGGTGGACGACCTCCTGCGAGATCGAGCGGTGGTGGCGGCGGGCGCGCTCCCTGAGCTTCAGGTAGAGAGGGTCAGGCACGTTCTTGACGTTGAGGATCGCCATCAGTATCTCCAGATTGCCTCATTTCGTGGAGGAACGGTGTTGGGCAACGACCGTCGTTCGCGGCCGCGGCCGGTACAATAATCCCGTGACCCTCGAGGAGAAGCTCGCGAGTCTGCCGGACCGGCCGGGCGTGTATCTGTACAAGGACGCCAAGGCGCAGGTGATCTACGTGGGCAAGGCGGCCTCGCTGCGGAGCCGGGTGCGCTCGTACTTCCAGGAGTCGCGGCCCCACGACGCCAAGACCGACGCGCTGGTGCGCCAGGTCGCCGACCTCGAGTTCATCGTGACCGACAACGAGCTGGAAGCGCTGATGCTCGAGGCCAACCTCGTGCGCAAGCATCGGCCGCGCTACAACATCATCCTGCGCGACGACAAGCACTACCCCTTCCTCAAGCTGACCACCGACGAGGAATTCCCGCGGCTGGTCGTCGCCCGGCGGGTGGCCCGTGACGGCGGCGCCTACTACGGTCCCTTCTACCCGGCCACCGCCATGCGGGAGACGCTCCGGCTGACCCGCCAGCTCTTCCCGCTGCGGACGTGCTCGATCAAGATCGACGGGCGGCTCGAACGGCCGTGCGTGCAGTACTACATCCATCGCTGCAACGCGCCCTGCACGGGATGGGAGACCGCCGAGGGCTACGCCAAGACCGTGCGCGACGTGACGCGCTTCCTGGAAGGCAAGGACGACGACCTGGCGCAAACCCTGACGGCCGAGATGGAGACCGCGGCCGGCGAGCTGAAGTTCGAGCGGGCCGCGCTGCTGCGCGACCAGGTCCAGTCGCTCAACAAGGTGCGCGAGCGCCAGAAGATCATCTCCACCGACGAGCAGATCGACCAGGACGTGATCGGGCTCGTGCGCCAGGGCAACGAGGCCTGCGTCGAGCTGTTTTTCGTGCGGCGGGGGAGACTGGTCGGGCAGGAGGCCTTCTTCTTCGACCGGCTCGCCGGCTCGCCCGACGGCGAGATCCTCTCGGCGTTCCTGGGACAGTTCTACGGCAAGAATGTCATCCCCGCGCCCGAGATCCTCCTCTCCGAGGAAATTCCCGAGGCCGAGCTGGTCGTCGAGTGGTTGTCGGGACTGACCAAGCGTCGGGTGCAGCTCCACGTCCCCCAGCGCGGGGCCCGGCGCGAGTTCGTGGCCATGGCCGAGCAGAACGCGGCGCTGGCCCTGCAGAACCATCTGCTCTCGCGCGAGAACCGCCAGCAGCTCGTGCTCGAGGAGCTGCAGCGCGGGCTCGGGCTGCCGACGCTGCCCAACCGCATCGAGGGGTACGACATCTCGTCGATCCAGGGCAGCGAGCAGGTCGGCTCGATGGTGGTGTGGGAAAACGGCGACATGAAGAAGGACGACTACAAGCGGTTCCGCATCAAGACCGTGGTTGGGGCCGACGACTTCGCCTCGCTGGAGGAGATGCTGCGGCGCCGCTTCCGCCGGAGCCTGGAGCAGGGGACCGCGCTGCCTGACCTCGTGCTGATCGACGGCGGGCGCGGCCAGCTCAACGTCGGGCTCAAGGTGCTCCAGGAGCTGGGCCTCGACTACCTGCCGGTGGCGAGCCTGGCCAAGCAGCGCGAGGAAGTGTATCGGGGCGAGAGCCTGGAGCCGCTGCTGCTCGATCCGACCTCGCCGGCGCTGCACACGCTCCAGAAGATCCGCGACGAGGCCCATCGCTTCGCGATCACGTATCACAAGAAGCTGCGGACCCGACGCACGATCCAGTCCGTGCTCGACGGCATCCCCGGCATCGGTCCGACCATACGCACGAGCCTGCTCAAGACTTTGGGTTCCGCGCGCCGCGTGCGAGAATCGAGCGTGGCCGAGCTGGCCGCGGTGCCGAAGGTGACACCCAAGCTGGCTCAGCGGATCTACGAGCACTTTCACGCGGAGGAACCGCAGCCCGCGGCCCCAGGTTTTGACATGGAGCGCAGGCCGGCTCCGGAAGGGGGGAACGACTGATGAAGAAGCTGATCGCGATCACGGCCATGGTGACGGGACTCGCGTTCACGGGTGTGGCCCTGGCCAGCACCTGCCCGCTGCTGATCAAGCAGGGCAAGGACGCGGTCTCCAAGCTGAAGGCCGACGACCCGAAGGCGAAAGAGGCGACCGCCAAGCTCGCCGAAGCGCAGAAGCTGCACGACGACGGTAAGCATGCCGATTCCGTGAAGAAGGCCAACGAGGCGCTGACGCTCCTCGGGGTCAAGGCCGGTGAGAAGGGCGCTGAGACGAAGTAGTGGCTGACCGCTCGGGGAATTCGCGGGGCGTCTCGGCTCGACCGAGGCGCCCCGAGTCCCCGAATTGCCTCCCTGCGGGCAGTCTGGTAGAAAATCAACCCTGACATGTCGACCGACCGGTATCCCTTCCGCGAGATCGAGTCCAAGTGGCAGCGGATCTGGGAAGAGCGCCGGCAGTTCCACGTCACCGAAGAGCCGGGGCGTCCCAAGTTCTACTGCCTGGAGATGTTCCCGTATCCGTCCGGGCGCATCCACATGGGGCACGTCCGCGTCTACGCCATCGGCGATCTGATCGCCCGCTACAAGTGGATGCGCGGCTTCAACGTGCTCCACCCGATGGGCTGGGACGCCTTCGGCCTGCCCGCCGAGAACGCGGCCATCGAGCACGGCGTGCATCCGGCCATCTGGACGTACGAGAACATCGACTACATGCGCTCGCAGCTCAAGAAGATGGGGATCTCGTACGACTGGGACCGCGAGGTCGCGACCTGCGACCCCTCGTACTACAGGTGGGAGCAGCTGATCTTCATCAAGATGCTGGAGCGCGGGCTCGCGTACCGCCGCCGGTCCACCGTCAACTGGTGTCCGTCGTGCCAGACCGTGCTCGCCAACGAGCAGGTGGAAGCGGGCCGCTGCTGGCGCTGCGACTCCGAGGTCACCCCGCGCGAGATCGAGGGCTGGTTCTTCAAGATCACCGCCTACGCCGAGGAGCTGCTCGCGTGGTGCGACCGGCTGCCGGGCTGGCCCGAGCGCGTGCTCACCATGCAGCGCAACTGGATCGGCAAGAGCGAGGGCGCCGAGTTCGACCTGCCCGTGGAGGGCGCGCCCGAGGGGCGCGCGGACGCGCCCGAGCGGCGCATCCGCGTCTTCACCACGCGCCCGGACACCTCCTTCGGCATGACCTACGTGGTGCTCGCCCCCGAGCATCCGCTCGTCGATCGTCTGTTCGTCGACGACGCCGAGCGCCAGCGGGTGGCCGCCTTCCGCGCCGAGGTCGCGCGGCAATCGGAGATCGAGCGGCTGGCCGCCGACCGTCCCAAGCGCGGGCTGCGCCTCTCGGCGCGCGCCGTCAATCCCTTCACGGCCACCGCGGTTCCGATCTTCATCGCCGACTACGTGCTGATGGGCTACGGCACCGGCGCGATCATGGCCGTGCCCGGCGAGGACCAGCGCGACTGGGAGTTCGCCAAGCAGCACGGCCTGCCGATCATCGAGACCGTGCAGCGTCCCGCGGGCTGGACGGGCGAGGCGTATACCGGCGACGGGGTCAAGGTCAACTCCGGCTTCCTCGACGGGCTCACCATTCCCGCGGCCAAGCGGCGGGCCATCGAGTGGCTGATCGAGCGCGGTCTCGGCGAGGCCAAGGTCAACTACCGGCTGCGCGACTGGGGCATCAGCCGCCAGCGCTACTGGGGCGCGCCGATCCCGGTCCTCTACTGCGCGACGTGCGGGATGGTGCCGGAGCGCGAAGAGAACCTTCCGGTGGTGCTCCCGCGCGACGTGCAGATCAGCGGCAAGGGCGGCTCGCCGCTCGCCGAGGTGGCCAGCTTCGTCAACGCGCGCTGTCCCAAGTGCGGCGGCAGCGCGCGCCGCGACACCGATACCATGGACACGTTCGTCGAGTCGTCCTGGTACTTCCTGCGCTACTGCTCGCCCCGCTTCGAGGGCGGCATGGTGGAGCCCGCCGCCTCCGACTACTGGATGCCGGTCGACCAGTACATCGGCGGCATCGAGCACGCGGTGCTCCACCTGCTCTACGCGCGGTTCTACACCAAGGTCCTGCGCGACCTCGGCCTGGTGAAGGTCGACGAGCCGTTCATGGCCCTCCTGAGCCAGGGCATGGTCATCAAGGACGGCGCCAAGATGTCGAAGTCCAAGGGCAACGTCGTCGATCCCGACGAGCTGATCGAGACGCTCGGCGCGGACACCGCGCGGCTCTTCTCGCTCTTCGCGGCGCCGCCCGAGAAGGACCTGGACTGGAACGATCACGGTGTCGAGGGCGCCTCCCGCTTCCTGAACCGGATCTGGCGCCTGGTGCTGGGGCAAGGGGAAGAGTTGACGAACGCGCCACGCGCGGCCGTGGACCCGCTGACGGGGGCGGGGCGGGCGTTTCGGCGGACGATTCACGAGACGATCCAGCGCGTGACGCACGACCTGGAGGACGAGTTCCACTTCAACACCGCGGTGAGCGCGATCATGGAGCTCGTCAACGCGCTCTACGCCTTCGAGGCCGCCACGCTCGAGGACATGTCGCTGGAGGAGCGGCGGGCGCTCCTGCGGGAGGCCGTCGAGACCGTCACCCTGCTGCTCGCGCCGTTCTGTCCGCACGTCGCCGAGGAGCTGTGGTCGGTGCTCGGCCACGCGGACAGCGTGTTCCGTCACCCGTGGCCCCTCGCCGATGCCGCCGCGCTGACGCGCGACGAGGTCACGCTGGTCGTCCAGGTCGACGGCAAGGTGCGCAGCCGGCTCGTGGTGGAGGTGGGCACCGCCCAGGACCGCATCGAGCGCCTGGCCCTCGACGACGACAAGGTCCGGCCATGGGTCGCGTCCCGGCGCGTCGCCCGCGTGGTCGTGGTGCAGAACCGATTGGTCAACATCGTGACCGCGGCATGAGGGCGGTCGCCGCCCTCGCGGTCGTCCTGGTGACGCTCGCGTGCGCGGGCTGCGGCTATTCGCTGCGCGGCAATCTCCCCGCTCACATCAAGACCGTGGCGGTGCCCATCTTCCAGAACCGCACGCCCGTGCCCGCCGTCGAGAACTTCCTCACCAACGCGGTGGTCAACGCGTTTTCGGCCAACGGGCGCCTGCGGGTGACCACCGTGGACCGGGCCGACGCCATCCTCGACGGTGAGATCACGAGCTACGTCCTCCAGTCGATCGCCTACGACGCGGCGGCCAACATCCGACAGTTCCGTCTGACCGTCACGCTGAATCTGCGCTTCCGCGACGTCCGGCGCAACGAGGTGCTCTTCCAGCGCACCGGCTTCGCGGACCGCGCCGACTTCGCGGTGCCCGGCACGGTGGCGGAGACGATCACCACGTCGGAAAGCGCGCTCCAGCAGGCGGCCACGGACATCGCGCGGTCGGTGGTGAGCTTCGCCGTCGAGCGGTTTTGATCAATTACATGGGGGGCTCCGGGCGCCCCCCAAGCCCCCCCTTGGTGGCTCGGGGCGCCCCGGCGGAGCCGTGGCGACCGTCGAGATGGGGGGCTCCGGGCGCCCCCCAAGCCCCCCATTGGTGCCTCGGGCTGCCCCGGCGGAGCCGTGGCACCCCTCGAAACGCTGGGTGGTGACGCGGTGGATCCGACGGCCTTTCTGCGCCTGATCGAACGCGGGCAGGTGCCTCCGCTCGCGCTCGTGCACGGGGCCGACGCCCAGCTCACGGACGATTGCCTCGCCGCGGTGAGCCGCGCGCTGTTCCCCGATCCCGCCCACGCCGCCTTCGATCGCGAGATCCTAGACGGGCGCGAGGCGAGCGTGGACCACGTGGTCAGCGCGGCCCTCACGCTGCCGTTCGGCGCCGCGGCCCGGCTGGTGGCGGTCCGCCACTGCCAGGCGCTCGCGGCGAAGGGGAGCGAGGCGTTCGGCCCGTACGCCAAGGCGCCGAGCCCGACCAGCGTCTTGCTGTTGCTCGCCGACGAATCGCTGCGCGCCGGTCGCGAGCGCAAATCCGATCACTGGCTGCTCGGTGTGGTGCCGTCCGCCGCGGTGGTGGAACCGGTGGCCCGGCGCGGGCGCGCGCTCGAGGAGTGGCTGCGCCAGCGCGCTCAGCTCGACGACCTCACGGTGAGCGAAGGGGCGGCGCGGCTGCTGGTGTCGTGGGTCGGTGACGATCCCGCGCTGCTGGTCGGTGAAGTCCGCAAGGCCGCGCTGGCCGGCGGTCCCGAGAACCGCAACGTGGGCGAGGCCGAGGTGCGGGCCGTGGTGGGCGAGCACCGGGTCAGCGGCGTGTTCGATCTCACGCGCGCGCTCGAGCGTCGCGACCTCGCCCTCGCCCTCCGTACGCTGGACGGATTGCTGGCCACCGAAGAGCCGATGCTGGTGATCGCCATGCTCACGCGCGAGGTGCGGACCGCGTGGACGGTTCAGCTCTGGCGCCGCGCCGGCCAGTCGATCGACCAGATCGCGCGCATCCTGCGCCGGCCGCCGGGGGCGATCGAGGCGCTGCTCGGCTCGATGGGCGGCGAGTCGTCCGTCTCGCTCGGGGACAAGCTGCGCCGGTGCTGGGAAGTCGAGCGGGCGCTGAAATCGAGCGGCGAGCCGCGGGCGGAGTTGGCGGTGCTCGTGAGCGAGCTGTGCTCCGCGCGCTGAGGACGATCGCGCTTCTCGCCCTGACGCTCGCCCCCGCCGTGAGCGAGGCGGCGCCCGCGTGCCCGGAGTGCGTGAGCGCCGGCGCCGCCCGCGTCGCCTTGACCGTGCCGGTGGGCACCCCGCTGGCGGGCTACGGAGACCGCGCGCGGCGCCTGGCCTTCCCCGACGTGCTCGGACGTCATCCTCATGCGTTCTGGTTTCGTCCGAGCGAGGGCTCGCGCGATCCGCTGGCCGTCCGCGCGCTCGTGCTCGAGGGGGGCGGCCGGCGGCTGACCTGGCTGACCGTCGACCTGATCGCGGTCGATCGCGCGTTCACTCAGCGGGTCGCGCGCGGGCTCACCGACGCGGGCCTGCCGCCGGGCGCGCTCATCGTCTCGGCCTCGCACACGCACTCCGGCCCCGGCGCGTTCATGGAGTCGGGCGTGTTCGGTTTCCTCGCGATCGACCGGTTCGATGGCGAGGTGAGGGACGCCCTGGTGACGAGCCTGGTCGAGGCGGCGCGCCGTGCCGATCGGGCCAAGGTGCCGGCGCGAGTGGCGAGCGCCGCCGTGAAGGGTCCCGATCTCACCGTGCCCCGTCTGAAGCGGCCCACCCGTCCGGTCGATCGAGAGGTCGTGGTGGTGAAGATCGTCTCCGACGCCGGCGAGCCGATCGCCGCCGTCTGGAACTACGCCATCCACGGCACCACCCTCGCCGGCGTCAACCTGCGCTTCTCCGCCGACGTGATGGGCGCGGCGAGCCGGGAGATCGAGCGAACGACTGGCGTCCCCGCGCTCTTCGTCAACGGAGCGGTCGCCGACGTGAGCCCGTCGCGTCACGGCGAGATCGAGAGCGACCACGCCGGCCGCGAGCTGGCCGCGGCCGTGCGATCAGCGTGGGAGGCCGCCGAGCCCGCGATGCCGGCTCCGCTCGCCCTGGCCGAGACCCGGGTCGCGCTGGCGCCGCCGTATCTCTCGCTGCGCAACTGCACGGGGTCGTGGGTTCCCCGCTGGCTCACCGCGCCGCTCGGCAAGCTCTTGCCCGGCGACGCGGAGCTGATCGGCGCCCGCCTCGGCGACGTCGCTTGGGTGACGGTCCCCGGCGAGCTGCAATCGCTCCTCGGCGAGACCGTCAAGCGGGCCGGCCGGCCGGCGCTTCCCCGCGTGTTCGTCGCCGGACTCTCGAACGACTACCTCGGCTACTTCCTGGCCGCGCCCGACTACGATCGGGTCACCTACGTCGCCTGCGCGACGCTCTACGGCCCGAGCGCCGGCCCGCTCATCACCGACGCCGCCGAGCAGCTCATCCGCCAGCTCGCGGTGGCTGGCGGTCGCTAGGGGCGGGGACGGGTGAGCTCGAGGCTACTTGGCGACGTTGAGGCGGCGGGCGAGGGCGGACTTCTTGCGGGCGGCGGTGTTGCGGTGAATGACACCCTTGGTGACGGCCTTGTCCAGGGTGCGGATGGCGTGGAGCACGGCCGTGCGCGCGTCCTCGCCCGGCGTGGTCACCGCGGTGCGCGCGGTCTTGAGCGCGGACCGCACGTGCGACCGCACGGTGCGGTTGCGCAGGCGCCGCTTCTCGGTGGTGCGTATTCGTTTGATCGCCGACTTCGTATTGGCCACTCGATGACTCCTTTGGTTGCTGAGACCCGAGCAGCATGCCGTAACGCCGGCGGAATTGCAAGGTGAGCGCGCCGCCGCGGGCCGAGGAGCACCAGGTCGTCCGAGCGCTCGGCTCCATCGGCGCGGCCACGCTGGCCAGCCGGGTGCTGGGCTTCGTGCGCGACATGGTGATCGCGCTCACCTTCGGCGCCGGCGGCGTCACCGACGCCTTCGTGGTGGCGTTCCGGATCCCCAATATGCTCAGGCGGCTGCTCGGGGAGGGCGCGCTGTCGACCGCGGTCATCCCGGTGTTCACCGACTACGCGCTGAACCGATCGCGCGACGAGTTCGTGCGGATGATCCGCGCGGTCCTGGCCGCGGGCCTCCTCGTGATCGGGTTGACGATCGTGTGCGGCATCGTGGGGGCGCCGCTGATCCTCCGCGCGATCGCGCCGGGCTTCGGAGGCGATTCCCCCCAGGCCTCGCTGACGATCCTCCTCACCCGCGTGATGTTTCCCTACCTGCTCCTGGTCGGTCTCGGCGCCCTCGCCATGGGCGCGCTGAACACCCACGGGCGATTCTTCGCCTCCGCTCTCGGACCGGCCCTGCTGAACGTCGGGATCATCGCCGCGGTGCTGCTGCTGGCCCGTCGCGTGGAGCCGCCGATCCTCGCCCTCGCCATCGGCGTGCTCGTCGGCGGCGTCGCCCAGCTCCTCGCGCAGGTCCCGAGCCTGCGGCGCCTGGGACTGCTCGTCGGACCGTCCCTCGATCTGGGCCATCCGGCCCTCGGTCGCGTGGCGCGGCTGCTGCTGCCGGCGGTGTTCGGTCTCGCCGCGGTGCAGGTGACGGTCTTCGTCAACACGCTGCTCGCCTCGCTGCTGCCGCCGGGGAGCATCTCGTTTCTCTACTACGCGGACCGGATCATGGAGTTTCCCCTGGGGATCTTCGGCATCGCGCTGGCGTCGGCCTCGCTGCCGGCGATGTCGCGGGCCGCGGCGCGCGGCGATCGCCGGGCGATCGGCACGACCCTGACCTTCGCGCTCGGGCTGTCCTTCTACGTGGCGGTGCCCGCCACCGTCGGTCTCGTGCTCCTGCGCGCGCCCATCGTGCGCGTGCTCTTCGAGCGGGGCGAGTTCACCGCGGCCGACACGGCGGCGACCGCCCAGACGCTGGTCGGATACGCCGTCGGCCTCGTCGCGTTCTCGGGCGCTCGCATCGTGGCGCAGGCGTTCTACGCCGTCCAGACGCCGGGCGTGGCCGTGAAGCTCGGGCTCTTCTCGGTCGCGGCCAACGTCGTCGCCGCCGTCTCGCTGATGGGGCCGCTCGGCCACACGGGCTTGGCGCTGGCCTCGTCGATCTCCGCGTGGGTCAACTTCGCGACGCTCGCCTGGGTGGCGCGCACGCGTTTCGGCGGCCTCGACCCGCGCGAGCTGGCCACGAGCCTCGCGCGCACGACCATCGCGTCGGCCGTGCTCGGGGCCTTCTGCATCGGCTGTCTCAGGCTCTGGCCGCTCGCCCCGTCCCGTCTCATCGAAGCCGCCTGCCTCGCCGCCGCGATCGCGGGCGGAGCCGTGGTGTTCTGGCTCACCAGCGCGCTCCTCGGCGCCCCCGAACGCCGCGCGCTGTCGCGCCTCCACCGATCGTCACCGACGGCCATGCTATAATCCGTCGTGCCCTTCCCGTCCGGATCGATGTTCGAGGTCCGCCGGTGGCGCGGTCGGTGAGCGACGCGCCCGGGCGCACCCGACCCCTTCCCGAGCCACTCCCCACGTATCTCGCCGCGCTGCAGGCCGAGCAGGGCGTGTCGCCGCACACGCTGGCCGCGTATCGACGCGACCTCACCGACTTCGTGGCGTTCCTCGGACGCCGCCGCGCGCTGTCTGCGGTCGGCCCCGACGACGTGGTCGCGTACCTCGGCGCGCTGCGCGCTCGCGGGCTTCGCGCCGCGAGCCTGGCGCGCCGGCTCTCGGCGTTGCGCGGTCTGTATCGCTATCTCGTGAGAGACGCGGGCTTGTCCCGCGATCCCACCGAGCTGATCGAGCGGCCGCGATTGTCACGTCCGCTGCCCAAGACGCTGCCGCGCGAGACGACGACCGCGCTGGTCGAGGGACCCGACGTCGACAGCGTGCGCGGCCTGCGCGATCGCGCGCTGCTCGAGACTCTCTACGCGACCGGCATGCGCGCGTCCGAGTGCCTGGGCTTGCGGCTGGAGGACGTCAACCTCACCGCCGGCTACGTGGTCTGCACGGGCAAGGGCCGAAAGCAGCGACTGATCCCGCTCGGTGCCGAGGCGATCGCCTGGATCCGCGCGTACCTGGATCGGGCTCGCCCTCAGCACGCGCGCCGTCACGACTGCGGACGGCTGTTCGTGAACCCGCGCGGCCGCGCGCTCTCGCGTCAATCGTTGTGGACGATCGTGCGCACCGCCGCCGCCCGCGCCGGCGTCACGCATCGGGTGTCGCCTCACGTGCTGCGACACTCCTTCGCCAGTCACCTGCTCGAGGGCGGCGCGGACCTGCGCGCGGTGCAGGCGATGCTCGGACACGCCGACATCGCCACCACGCAGATCTACACGCACCTGCCGTCGGCGGCTTTGAAGCGCATGTACCGAGACTTCCATCCCCGGGCGCAAGCCGCACCGGCGCAAGCCACGCGGGTGCCGACTCCGACGGCGCGGGCTCCACGGGCGCAAGCCGCACGGGCGCAAGCCCAGCGAGGGCGAGCCTGAGCATGGGCAAGCGCGGGCATCGCTATCCGCAGGTCGAGCCGGGCGCGGCGGCATTGGTGGACGCGCAGATCGCCGCGGCTCCCCCGACGGTCTCGGTGAGAGACGCCCAGGTGCGGGCGATCCGGGAGCGCGTGGACGCGGTCCAGCTCGGCGACCGGGGCTTCGTCCTGTGCGCGGATCTGGCGCGGGCGGCGGCGATCGGCCTCGACGATCTGCCGGCCAGCGCGATCACGCGCCCGCTGCCGCTCGTCTCCGCGGGGGCGCCGGAAGTCACGGTGCGGCGCGCGCTGGCCGCGGGCGCGCCGATGGTCGTGGTCCAGGATCGGCGTGGCGTCGTGGGCGGGGTTTCGTCGACCTCCGCGCTGGCGGGAGCGATCGGCCTCTCGGTCGCCACGCGGCTGTCGCAGTCGCTGCCCGCATGGGCGTCGGAGACGCTCGCCTCGCTCGGGCGCCTGGCGGAGTCCCACGGCATGCGGGCGTTCCTCGTCGGCGGTCTCGTCCGCGACGTGCTGAGCGCGAGCGTGCTCGACCGCGCCGATCTCGACGTGGTGGTCGAGGGCGACGGCCTCGGCCTGGCCCGCGCGCTGGGCGAGGAGCAGCACGCGAGCGTGATCGAGCACGGTCGCTTCCTCACCGCGTCGATCCGCCGACCGTCGGGCGAGCGCATCGACGTGGCGACCGCGCGCTCGGAGCGCTACGAAGCTCCCGGAGCGCTCCCGCGCGTGCTGCCCGCGTCGATTCTGGCCGATCTCGGCCGCCGCGACTTCACGCTCAACGCGATGGCGGTGGAGATCAGCGGCGGTGACATGCGATTGGTCGACCCGCACGGCGGACGCGGCGACCTCCGGCGCCGCCGGCTGCGTATCCTGCACCCGCTGTCGTTCGTCGACGACCCGACGCGGATCTTTCGCGGGGCGCGCTACGCCGCGCGCCTCGACCTCGTGTACGACGGCTGGACCGCGTCCTGCCAGGCGCTCGCCGTGCGACTGGGCGCGTACCCGGCGCTCTCCGGCCAGCGGATCGCCGCGGAGCTGGAGCGCATCCTCGCCGAGCCCCGCGCGGACCTGGCGCTGCGCCGGCTCGGTGCCGCCGGCGCGTTTCGCCTGCTCGATCCGCGCTATCGCTTCACGCGGGCGACCGGCGCGCTCCTCGGCGCGTTGCCGTCCGCGTGGGCGTGGTCGCGCGAGCGCGGCCTCGACGTCGCGCGTCTGGAGCTGGCCTTGATGGCGTTGCTCGCCGAGCAAGCGTCGGACGTCCGCTCCGCGGCGCTGCGTCGGCTCGGCTTCACCGGCGAGCCGCTGACTCGCGCGGGGCGCGCGCTCGAGATCACCGGTAGGTTGGTCGACCGCTTGGCCGAAACGCCCGCGGGCGCCGAGCGGGGCCGGCTCCTGCGCGAGCGCACGGACCTGGAGCTGGCCGCGCTCTGGCTCGGCGGCGAGGCCGCGGCGCGGACGGCGGTGACGTGGTGGGTCGACACGGCCCGACGCGTGCGCTCCGTGCTGCGCGGCGAAGAGGTCGTGGAGCTGGGGGTCAGGCGCGGACCCGCGGTGGCTGAGGTGCTCGATCGATTGCGCGATCGGCGGCTGGACGGTGAGAGCGGCGACCGGGAAGCGGAAATCGAGTATGTTCGACACTGGCTCGAGGCCAGGGAGGAGGGATGACGTGCCGACGAAATACATCTTCGTGACGGGCGGCGTCGTGTCATCGCTGGGCAAGGGGCTGGCCTCCGCGTCCATCGGCTCGCTGCTGGAGGCGCGCGGCTTTCGCGTCACCCTCCAGAAGATGGATCCCTACATCAACGTGGACGCGGGCACCATGAGCCCCTACCAGCACGGCGAGGTCTTCGTCACCGACGACGGCGGCGAGACCGACCTCGACCTCGGGCACTACGAGCGGTTCACGTCGGTGCGGGTGACACGCCAGCACAACGTCACCACCGGCAAGGTGTATTCCTCCGTCATCCAGAAGGAGCGGCGGGGCGACTACCTCGGGCGCACCGTGCAGGTGATCCCCCACATCACCGACGAGATCAAGCACGCCATCCGGGGCGTGAGCGAGGGCGTCGACGTGGTGATCGTGGAAATCGGCGGCACGGTGGGCGACATCGAGAGCCTGCCCTTCCTGGAGGCCGTCCGCCAGCTCCGGAAGGACGTCGGCCGCGACAACGTCATCTACATCCACCTCACGCTCGTCCCCTTCATGCAGGCCTCGCAGGAGCTGAAGACCAAGGCGACCCAGCACTCGGTCAAGGAGCTGCGGGCCATCGGCATCCAGCCCGACATCCTGCTCTGCCGCACCGATCGCTATTTGCCGGCGGGGATCAAGTCGAAGATCTCGCTCTTCTGCGACGTGGAAGAAGAAGCGGTCATCACGGCCAAGGACGTGGACTCGATCTACGAGGTCCCGCTGGTGTTCCACCGGGAAGGCCTCGACGACGTCATCGTGAAGCTGCTCGACTTGCCCACGCGGCGGCCCATCGACCTCCGCCGGTGGGAGGCGGTCGTGGAGCGCGTGAAGTCGCCCCGCCACGCCACCCGGGTGGCCGTCGTCGGCAAGTACGTCGAGTTGAAGGACTCCTACAAGAGCCTGATCGAAGCGCTGGCCCACGGCGGCATCGCCCACGACGCGCGGGTGGACCTGCACTGGGTGGACGCCGAGGCCATCGAGCGTGAGGGGGCCGCCGCGCACTTCGCGGGCGTCCACGGCGTGCTGGTGCCCGGCGGGTTCGGCGATCGCGGCATCGAGGGGAAGATCGCGGCCGTTCGCTACGCCCGCGAGCAGGGGGTGCCGTACTTCGGGATCTGCCTGGGCATGCAGTGCGCGATCATCGAGTTCGCCCGGCACCTGTGCGGGCTCGCCGACGCGAACTCGTCCGAGTTCAACCCGGCGACGCCTCACCCGGTCGTCGACCTCCTGCCCGAGCAGCGCCACCTCGAAGACAAGGGCGGCACCATGCGGCTCGGCCTCTACCCGATCGTGCTGGCCGAGGGCAGCCGGGCCTCGCGTCTCTACGGCGAGGGGATCATCCAGGAGCGCCACCGGCACCGCTACGAGGTCAACAACGAGTACCTGCAGCGGATGGAGAAAGAGGGCCTGCGGGTCTCGGGCGTGTGGGCCGAGAAGCAGCTGGTGGAGATCATCGAGCTGCCCGATCACCCGTACTTCGTGGCCGGCCAGTTCCATCCGGAGTTCCGCTCGCGGCCCTGGGACCCGCATCCGCTGTTCGCGGGGTTCGTGGGCGCCGCGCTCGAGCACCAGGGAGAGGCGCGCCCGTGATCGTCAACGTCGGCCCCATTCCCATCGGTGAGGGGCGTCCACTGGTGCTGGTCGGCGGACCGTGCGCGATCGAGAGCGAGAAGCACGCGCTGATGACGGCCGAGCGGCTGTGCGCCATCGCGGCCGGCCGCGGCGTGCCCTTCATCTACAAATCGTCGTACGACAAGGCCAACCGATCGTCGATCGACGGCTATCGCGGGCCGGGCCTCACCGAGGGACTGCGCATCCTGCGTCGCGTGCGCGAGGCCGTCGGGGTGCCGGTGCTCTCCGACGTCCACGAGGTGAACCAGGTCGAGCCGGCGGCCGAGGTGCTCGACGTGCTGCAGATCCCGGCCTTTCTCGCGCGCCAGACCGACCTCGTGCTGGCCGCCGCGCGTACCGGTAAGGTCGTCAACGTCAAGAAGCCGCAGTTCGTGGCCGCCGAGGACATGGTCCACGTGGTGGCCAAGGTTCGATCCACCGGCAACGAGTCGATCGTCTTGACCGAGCGGGGGACGTCGTTCGGCTATCACAACCTGGTCGTCGACATGCGTGGCCTCCTGCGCATGCGGGCCCTCGGCTATCCCGTGATGTTCGACGCCACCCACTCGGTGCAGCTGCCCGGCGCGGGCGGCGACCGATCGGGCGGCGAGCGGCAGTTCGTGCCCGCGCTCGCGCGGGCGGCGGTGGCGGTCGGCGTCGACGCGCTGTTCATGGAGATGCACGAGGATCCCGACCGCACCATGCCCGACGGCCGGCCGCTGTCCGACGGACCCAACATGCTCAGGATCGACGATCTCCCGGCGCTGCTCGATCAGGTGCTCGCCATTCGCGCGGCCGTTCGGACATGACGGACCTTCGCCGACGGGCGGCCCGCGTGCTGGAGCTGGAGTCCGCGGCGATCCTGGCGCTCGTCCCCAGGCTCGACGAGAGCTTCGACGCCGCCGTCGCCCTGCTCGAACGCTGCCGCGGGCGGGTGATCGTCACCGGCATGGGCAAGTCCGGCATCATCGCGCGGAAGATCGCGGCGACCCTCGCGTCCACGGGGACCCCCGCGCACTTCCTGCACCCCGCCGAGGGCGTGCACGGGGACCTCGGCATGGTCGCGCGCGGCGACGTGGTCGTGGTGCTCTCGAATTCCGGGGAGACCGACGAGATCCTGGCGATCGTGCCGCTGCTCAAGCGGCTGGCCGTGCCGATGGTGCTGCTGACCGGCCATCTCACGTCAGTGCTGGCCCGGCAGTGCGACGTGGTCATCGACGTGAGCGTGCGCGAGGAGGCGTGTCCGGTCAGCCTCGCGCCGACGTCGAGCACGACCGCCGCGCTGGCCATGGGCGACGCCCTGGCCATGGCGCTGCTCGATCTCCGCGGCTTGCGGCCCGAAGACTTCGCCGCGCTCCATCCACGCGGCGCGCTGGGCTGGCGCGCCTCGGTGCGGGTGGCCGATCTCATGCGCGGCGGCGACGCGATGCCGGTCGTGTCCGATGCGGCCCTGCTCAAGGACGTGATCGCCGAGATGACTCAGAAAAGCCTGGGCATGACGACGGTGGTCGACGCGGCGGGACGACTGGTCGGCGTCATCACCGACGGCGATCTGCGCCGGCTGCATCTGCGCGCGGGCTCGATCGGCGAGTTCAGCGCGCGCGATTTCATGACCGGCCACCCGAAGCTCATCGAGAAGGATGCTCTGGCGGCCACCGCGCTCGACCTGATGGAACGGAGCGGGCCGATCACGAGCCTGGTGATCGTGGACGAGGCGCTGCGGCCCGTCGGCGTCATTCATCTCCACGACATCCTGCGGGCCAAGATCGACATCTGATCGCGGGTTTTCCTTCCCTCGCTCGCGCGGCGTGTGATAGTGTGGTATCGAATTTGCACTAACAGCACATGCAACGTTTAGCGAGCCGCATCCTGATCGTCGTGGCCGTGTTCGTCGTGGTGATCACGGGCATCCTGATCGCCAGAACGCGGGCGACGCGCGTCGAGTCCGTGGACGGTAACCCCACGAACGCCGACATGGCCATCAAGGCCCTCCAGCTCGAAGAGGATTCGGGCGGAATGCGCTGGCAGCTCAACGCCGACCAGGCGCTGGTGTACGAGGGCGAAGGACTGACCCGGCTCCGCCGGGTCAACGTGAAAGTGGACGAGCGCCACCGGTCGTGGACGATCGTGGGCGACCAAGGCCTGCTGGATCGGGCCAAGAACCTGGAGATCCGGGACAACGTGGTCATGACTTCGGACGACGGCCTGCGGCTGGAGACGAGCATCCTGCGCTGGCATGCCGGGGATCGGCGGCTGTGGAGCGAGCGGCCCGTGAGGATCGTGCGCGGCGGCGCCGTCATCGAGGGGAGTGCGTTCGACGTGAAGATGTCCGACGAAGCGACCACGATTGCCGGGCCGGTGCGGGCCGTGTTCGACACGCGACCACGGAGCGCGTCGAAGTGAAGCTCGGCTTCGCGATCGTGCTGGTGACGGTATGGGCGTGGCCCGCCCTCGGATGGGCGCAGACGCCGCCGTGGCAAAAGGCCCCCGGAGCGCCAGCGCCGGCGCGGCCGGCGGACGCGCCGGCGCGTCCCGCCGACGGCAAGAAATCGGAGGCCAAGCAGCCGGTGACCGTCGACTCCGACCGCATGGAGCGTTACGGCAAGGAGAGCCTGATCATCTTCACCGGCAATGTGGTGGCCCGCCACGACAACTCCGTGCAGTACGCCGACCGGATGGAAGTCTATCTGGACGAGAAGGGCGACAAGATCATCCGCTCGGTCTCGACGGGCAACGTCCGCATCGTGACCAAGGACTGCAAGACCGGCACGGCCGGGCGATCCGAGTACTTCGACCTGGAGCAGCGCGTGGTGCTGCTGGGCAACGCGCGGGTCTGGCAGGACGACAACGTGGTCAGCGGCGACACGATCACGATCCACCTCGCCCAGGACCGCAACATCGTCACCGGCGGCAAGCAGGAGCGGGTCAAGGCCGTCTTCTACTCCAAGAGCGACAGCAACAACACCAAGCCCCCCGGCGGCCAGCCGGCCTGCGCGAACTGATGGAAGGCCTCGTCGCGCTCGGACTGACGAAGTGGTTCAAGCACCGCAAGGTGGTCGACGACGTGTCGATGGACGTTCAGCGCGGCGAGGTCGTGGGGCTGCTGGGACCCAACGGGGCCGGGAAGACGACCTCGTTCTACATGCTGGTGGGGCTGTTGCCGTCGGACGGCGGGCGCATCTTCCTCGAGGGGCAGGAGATCACCGCGCTGCCCATGTACCAGCGCTGCCGGCTCGGCGTGGGCTATCTGCCCCAGGAGTCGTCGGTGTTTCGCAAGCTGACCGTGGAGGAAAACCTGCTGGCGATCCTGGAGACGCTGGATCTCGACGCCACCGAGCGCCGCGAGCGCGCCCGCCAGCTCCTGTCCGAGCTGGACCTCACGCCGCTCGCCCGGTACCCGGCCTACACGCTGTCGGGCGGCGAGCGCCGGCGACTGGAGATCACCCGCGCGCTGGTCACCTCGCCCCAGTACCTGCTGCTCGACGAGCCCTTCACCGGCATCGATCCGATCGCAATCGGCGACATCCAGGAGATCATCGCGCGGCTGCGGGAGCGGGGGATCGGCATCCTGATCACGGACCACAACGTGCGGGAGACCCTGTCCATCACCGATCGGGCCTACATCCTGTACGACGGCAAGATCCTGGTGTCGGGCAACGCCACCGAGATCGCCAACAACCCACTGGCGCGGGAGGTGTACCTGGGAGAGCGATTCTCCCTGTAGTACGCTTCGAAACGAGAGACTGCTATGGCGATGGAAGCTCGACTCTCTCTGCGACAAAGCCAGCGGGTGGTCATGACCCCGCTGCTGCAGCAGGCCATCCAGCTGCTGCAGCTCTCCACGCTGGAACTACAGGAAGTCGTCCAGAAGGAGCTGCTGGAGAACCCGCTTCTGGAGGAGCTGCCGGAGAATCCCGAGGCCCCGGAAAACCAGGACGGCCAGGCCGCCGCCGAGGCCACCACGGTACCGACGACCGAGCCGATCACGCCCGAGGTGCCGCCACGGGACGAGGAGCAGCGGGGGACCGACGATCTGCCGTTCGATCTGACCGCGGTGATGTTCGACGATCACGAGGAGCGCTCGCTGGTCGCCCAGGAGGACCGGGACGAGCTGCCCTTCGAGAACATGGTGCGCTCGGTCTCCTCGCTGAACGACCACCTGGACGAGCAGCTCCGCTTCGCCACCGAGGATTCCGTCGTCCGCAAGATCGGCGAGGAGATCATCGGCAACCTCGACGAGGACGGCTACCTCCGCGCCGAGCTGTCGGAGATCGCCACCCGCTGCGGCGTCGACGTGGCGACCGTGGAGCCGGTGCTGGCCATGGTGCAGGCCTTCGACCCGCCCGGGGTGGCCGCCCGCAACATCCAGGAGTGCCTGCTCATCCAGCTCAAGAGCGATCCCAATCCCGACCCGGTCTCGGTGGAGATCGTCGAGCAGCACTTCGACGACCTCACCCGCCGGCGCTATCCGGACATCGCGCGCGCGCTGCGGCTGTCCCTCGACCGGGTGATGGAGTCCGTCGAGGAGATCATGGGCCTGGAGCCCAAGCCGGGCCGCCGCTTCGGCGGCAACGACTCGCGCTACATCGTCCCCGACGTGGTCGTGCACAAGATGGGGACCGAGTACCTGGTCGTGCTCAACGAGGACGGCATCCCGCGGCTGCGCGTGAACTCGCTCTATCGCTCGCTGCTGCGCAACTCCGGCGACGAGGCCAAGCAGTACGTGGAGCAGAAGCTGCGCTCGGCGATGTGGCTGATCAAGAGCGTGGACCAGCGCCAGCGCACGCTGCGCAGGGTCACCCAGTCCATCGTGAAGTTCCAGCGCGACTTCCTCGACAAGGGCATCGCGTGCCTCAAGCCGCTCTCGCTGCGCGACGTGGGCGAGGACATCGGCATGCACGAGTCCACGATCAGCCGGGTGACCACCAACAAGTACGTGGAGACGCCCCAGGGCCTCTTCGAGCTGAAGTACTTCTTCCACAGCGGCATCGCCTCCGGCGACGGCGAGATGGTGTCGTCGGTGTCGGTCAAGAAGATGATCCAGGATCTGCTCGCCAACGAGGATCCCGCCAAGCCGCTCTCGGACCAGGAAGTCGCCCAGGTGCTCAAGGGGCGGGGGCTGGTGATCGCGCGGCGCACCGTGGCCAAGTACCGCGAGGAGCTGGGCATCCTGCCGTCGCATCAGCGGCGGCTGGCGCCGCGGCGACGGTGAGCCCGGCCGAGCCCGCGCGCCCCTCGTCGCTGCCCCTCGTGCTGAGCCGGCGCGGGGTGACCCTCACGCCCGCCGTCAAGACGCTGATCGAGGGCAAGCTCGCCCGCCTGCGCCGCGCGCTGCCCGACGTCCTCTCCGCGCGGGTCGTGTGCACGGGCGAGAAGTTCCGGCGCACCGTGCGCATCACGCTGCGCACGCGCCGGCGGACGTTCGCCAGCGAGGCCACCGCCCCCGACCTCGCCGCCGCCGTCGACACCGCGATCGACGCCCTCCGCCGTCAGACCCGCGAGACGAAGCAGCGGCGGGCGGCGAGCAAGGGACGCGCGGTCCGCCGCCCTCGCATCGAGCCCGTGGCCTGACATGTCCGCGTCGATCACCTTCGTCGTGCTCACCGGGATGTCGGGGGCGGGCAAGAGCTTCGCGATCAAGTGTCTCGAGGACATGGGGTTCTTCTGCGTCGACAACCTGCCGACCACCCTGATCCCGACCTTCGCCGACCTGGTGGCGCGCACCCAGCAGACGCCGCCGCGCGTGGCCCTCGGCGTCGACGTGCGGGCCGGCGAGTACCTGCGGCACCTCATCGAGGCCATCGACGCCCTGCGCGCGCGCGACCACCGGGTGGAGGTGCTCTTCCTCGAGGCCGGCGACGAGACGCTGGTCCGCCGCTATCACGAGACCCGCCGGCGCCACCCGCTGGCCGGGGAGGGGCAGGTCCTCGACGGGATCCGGGCCGAGCGCCGCGCGCTGGCGGATCTCAGAGAAATCGCCGACCGCATCATCGACACCTCGGCGCTCAACGTCCACCAGTTCAAGGACCAGCTCGTCACCCTCTACGGCTCGCCGGTCACCCGCACCGGCCTGGCCACCGCGCTGATCTCCTTCGGGTTCAAGCACGGCATCCCCATCGACGCCGACCTGGTGTTCGACATCCGGTTCCTGCCCAATCCCCACTTCGTGCCGGAGCTGCGCCCGCTGGACGGGCGGGACGCGCGGGTGAGGGAGTTCATCTTCAAGCACGAGGAGAGCCGCGAGCTGCTCCGGCGCCTGCAGCACCTGCTCGACTTCCTGCTCCCGGCCTACCAGCGCGAGGGCAAGGCCTACCTCACGATCGCCGTCGGCTGCACGGGCGGCCGGCACCGCTCGGTGAGCCTGGTGGAGGAGCTGCGGCGCTCGCTCGAGGAGCGCGGCTTTCCGCCCTCCGTCGTGCACCGCGACATCGACCGCGAGTGACGCCTCCCGCGCGCCCGCGCGGGGCGCGTCGGCCCCGGCCAGGCGTGCCCGCCCCCGCGAGGCGTGCCCGCCCCCGCGAGGCATGCTAGACTGACGCGAATTTTCACACGGCAGGGAGGATTCGATGGCGGGTAACGAGTATCTCTTCACGTCGGAGTCGGTGACCGAGGGACACCCCGACAAGATCGCCGACCAGATCTCCGACGCGGTCCTCGACGCGATCATCGGTCAGGATCGGCGTGGACGGGTGGCCTGCGAGACGCTCCTGACCACGGGGCTGGTCGTGGTGGCCGGCGAGATCACCACCGATTGCTACGTCGACGTCCCCCAGCTCGTGCGCCAGACCATCCACGACATCGGCTACGTGAAGGCCGAGTACGGGTTCGACTGCCACACCTGCGGGGTGATCACCGCCATCGACAAGCAGTCGTCCGACATCGCGCTGGGCGTCGACAAGGAAGGCGCGGGCGACCAGGGCCTCATGTTCGGCTACGCCTGCCGGGAGACCGACGCCCTGATGCCGCTGCCCATCATGCTCTGCCACCGGCTGGTCGAGCGGCTCAGCCAGGTCCGGCGCAGCGGGCAGCTCGACTACCTCCGGCCCGACGGCAAGAGCCAGGTGAGCGTGCGCTACCGCGACGGCCAGCCGGTGGCCGTCGAGACCGTGGTGATCTCGAGCCAGCACGCCGACGACGTGGGCCAGGACCGGATCCGCGGGGACATCATCGAGCACGTCATCACGCCGGTGGTGCCCCAGCACCTCATCGATCCCTCCAAGGTCGTCTACCACATCAATCCCACCGGGCGGTTCGTGACCGGGGGACCCATGGGCGACACCGGGCTCACCGGCCGCAAGATCATCGTGGATACCTATGGGGGATCGTGCCCGCACGGCGGCGGCGCCTTCTCCGGCAAGGACCCGACCAAGGTCGACCGCTCGGGCGCCTACATGGCGCGCCACGTGGCCAAGAACATCGTGGCCGCCGAGCTGGCCACCCGCGCCCAGGTCCAGGTGGCGTACGCGATCGGTGTCCCCGAGCCGGTGTCGGTGATGGTGAGCACCGAAGGCACCGGGAAGATCCCCGAGCACC
This sequence comes from Candidatus Acidiferrum sp., assembly GCA_035317605.1. Classification (GTDB taxonomy): domain Bacteria; phylum Methylomirabilota; class Methylomirabilia; order Rokubacteriales; family CSP1-6; genus DATHGT01. The sequence goes on from DATHGT010000059.1 coordinate 34,610, forward strand.
GGCTCGAGGAGCTCGTGCGCCGGCACTTCGACTTCCGCCCGCGCGCCATCATCGAGTACCTCGACCTGCGCCGGCCGATCTTCCGGAAGACGGCGACCTTCGGCCACTTCGGGCGCTCCGAGCCCGAGTTCACGTGGGAGCGCACGGACCGCGTGAAGGATCTGCTCAGCGACGCGTAATGGGCCGGTCCCGAGCGGCGTTTCTGCTGATCCTGGCGCTCTTCGTGCTGGGATTCGTGGGCCAGATCGTGCCGCTGTACACGGACTGGCTGTGGTTCGGAGAAGTCGGGTACGTCGCGGTCTTCCTGAAGATCCTGTCCCTGCGCGGCACGCTGTTCACCGCGGTCGCCGTGGGCGTCCTGATCTTTCTCTACGCGAACCTGACCTTCGCGGCGCGGACGGCGCGGCCCGACGTGCTGTGGGAGCTGGAAGACCAGCTCGGGCTGCCCGGGCGCGTGGTCATCGAGCCGCTGATCCGCCGCTTCCTGCCCATGGTCCTCCTGCTCATCGCGTTCGCCTCGGGGATGCGGGCCAGCGCGCGCTGGCAGACCGTGCTCGCGTACCGCAACGCCGTGCCCTTCGGGAGCCCCGACCCGCTCTTCGGCCGCGACCTCGCGTTCTTCGTCTTCGACCTGCCCATGTTCCGGATGCTGCTGGGGTGGGGGACGACCCTGGTCATCGCCACCCTGGCGCTGACCCTGGTGATCTACGTGCTCCAGCGCAGCCTGGTCCTGACCTCGCGCGGCCCCCGCCTGGCGGCGGGCGCCCGGTCGCACCTGTTGGTGTTGGGCGCGCTCCTCCTGGTCCTGGTCGGCGTCGGTTTCTGGCTGGACCGGTTCGAGCTGGTGTACTCGGCGCGGGGCGCGATCTTCGGCGCCTCCTACACCGACGTGCACGCCTCGCTGCCGGTGCTCGGCGCCCTCGCCGTGCTCTCGGTCGTGTGCGCGCTGGCCTGTCTGGCCCAGCTCGCCACCGGCGGATTCCGGTTGGTGGCCGGCGGGGTCCTGGTCCTGGCCGCGGTCTGGGTGGGCGGGCTCGGCGTGTACCCGGCGCTGCTGCAGCGCTTCAGCGTCACCCCCAACGAGCTCAACGCCGAGCGGCCCTTCATCGTGCACAACATCCGGATGACCCGGCAGGCCTACGGCCTGGACCGGATCGAGGAGCGCGAGTTTCCCGCCGACGAGAAGCTGGATGCCCGCGCCCTGGAGCGCAACGCGCTCACCATCAAGAACATCCGCCTCTGGGACTACCGGCCGCTCCTGCGCACCTTCGCTCAGCTCCAGGAGATCCGGACCTACTACAAGTTCCAGGACGTCGACAACGACCGCTACGTGGTCAACGGCGAGTACCGCCAGCTCATGCTCTCGCCGCGCGAGCTGTCCTACGCCCACCTCCAGTCGCGCATCTGGATCAACGAGCACCTGACCTTCACCCACGGCTACGGCATCGTGGTGGGGCCGGTCAACCGGGTCACCGCCGAGGGCCTGCCCGAGTTCCTCGTGCAGGACATCCCGCCGCGCTCGGCCGAGGGCTTTCCCAAGATCACGCGGCCGGAGATCTACTACGGCGAGACGTCGAACGAGTACGTGCTGGTGCGCACGCGCTCGCAGGAGCTGGACTATCCCGCCGGTGACCAGAACGTGTACTCGCGCTACGCCGGGCAGGGCGGGGTGGTGATCTCCTCCTGGCTGCGGAAGCTGGCCTTCGCCGCGCGCTTCGGGGAGATCAAGATCCTGCTCTCCAACGATCTGGCCCCCGACAGTCGGATCATGATGTATCGGACGATCGGCGATCGCATCCGGCAGATCGCGCCGTTCTTCCACTACGACCGCGACCCCTACATGGTCGTGAGCGCCGAGGGGCGGCTGGTCTGGATGCTGGACGGGTACACCACCACGGATCGGTATCCCTACTCGGACCCCGTGCGGGGACTCGGCAACTACATCCGCAACTCGGTGAAGGTCACCCTCGACGCCTACGACGGGCGCGTGATCTTCTACCTCGCCGATCCCACCGATCCGATCGTGCGCGCGTACGCGGCGGGCTTTCCCGGGCTCCTGCAGCCGCTGTCGGCCATGCCGGAGGATCTGCGGCGCCACATCCGTTACCCCGAGGACTTCTTCGCCATCCAGGCCCGGAAGTACGCGACCTACCACATGCTCGAGCCCCAGGTCTTCTACAACAAGGAAGACCTGTGGGCGGTGCCCCGGCGCACCATCGAGGGGCGCGACCGGGAGATGGAGCCGTACTTCACGATCATGCGGCTCCCTGAGCAGGTCAAGGAGGAGTTCATCCTGCTCACCCTGTTCAACCCGAGCCGGCGCGACAACATGATCGCCTGGCTGGCCGCCCGCTCCGATCCACCGAACTATGGCCGGCTGATCGTCTACAACTTCCCCAAACAGAAGCTGGTGTACGGCCCCCGCCAGATCGACGCCCGCATCGACCAGGATCCCGTCATCTCCCAGCAGCTCTCGCTGTGGAACCAGCGCGGCTCCACGGTCATCCGCGGCTCGCTGCTGGCCATCCCCGTCGACAAGTCGCTGATCTACGTCCAGCCGCTCTACCTGGCGGCGGCCGAGCAGGGCGCGCTGCCCGAGCTGCGCCGGGTCATCGTGGCCTACGGCAACCAGATCGCCATGGAGCCCACGCTCGAGCAATCGCTGGCGCGGATCTTCGGCGGCGCCGCGCCGGCGCCGCCAGCCACGACCACGCCGACGGCTGTGCCCGGCGCAGCGCGCCCGACGCCCTCGGCGATCGGCGGCGCGCCCCAGCGCGCGCTGGAGATCTACAACCGCGCCCAGGACGCCCTCCGCCGCGGCGACTGGGCCCAGTACGGCGCCGAGCAGAAGCGTCTCGAAGACGCCCTCCGCTCGCTCGCCACTCAGTAGCGCAGTCCGAGTGGTGCGTCGGTCGGGTCGAATTCCGGGACGCGGTTATATTAGGCGGCCGTATGCCTCGGACCGATGACGAACGAATGAACGTGTGGACGGGTGCGCGCACCGAACGACGAGAGTGGACGTGGCAGCGGTTTGCCCTGATCGCCGGCCTCGTCTGTCTGGGCGCGGTGCTGGTGATGAACGTGCCTGGGGTCGCGGAGGTGCGGCGGTATCGCTCGCCGGCCTCGGTGCTGTCGCACCTCGCGATGTCGCTGCTCGCGCTCGGGCTGAGCCCCCGCTTCCGTGGCTGGCTCGAACGCGCGGCCGCGCTGTCGTCGCGGCAGCGGGTGTGGGCCTTCGCGATCGCGCTCGTCGGGCCCCTGGCCGTCATCATCATCGGCCTTGCCGTCTGGCCGAGCTACGGTCACGAGCTGTTCACACGCGAGTGGGGACTCTGCGAGCCGGCACAATTCGTCCTCTGGCTCACGGCCGCGTGGCTGTCCGTCGAGCGCGCGCGAGTCACGGGACCGGGGACTCCGGACTCCCGGGCGTTTCATCTCGCCGCTTTCGCCTTCATCCTGCTCGCGCTCGAAGAGGTCGATTACCTGGGGATCGTCACGCTGGTGGCCCGGCTGTCCGGCGTCCCGGATGGACGGATCGCCCACCATCACATCGGCGGCATTCACGACGTCATCAACGACCTAGGCAAGATCTCGCTGGTGCTGGGTGTCCTGGCACTCGCGCTCGTGGCCGCACTCGTGCTCGGGTGGGCCGTGTCCCAGGGGCTGCATCGGGTGGTGCTCCGCGAGGTCTTTTCCATCACCTCGCTGCCGCTCGTCGGGACCGTCGTGTTCCTGGCCATCTCGCAGCTCGCCGACATCGACCACCCGATCCTGACCGCCCTCACCGGGCAGTCCCCCCTCGTCCGCCGCCTCCGAGAAGAACCCATGGAGCTGCTCGCCACCATCTGCGCCAACGCCAGCCTCATCGCCAAGCTCACCCCCTGGATCAGGCCCCGCACCCCCGCGGACCGCGCCGGCGCCTCGTAGCACGCCCCCCGCACGAACGCGCACGCCGACCCTCTCGTATCCAGTCGGCGCATGTCGATGCGCCGCTTCACGCGGCTGACGAACGGGTTTTCAAAGGCTAAACTCCCCGACACTGGACCTATTCCTTCCAGTCGGGAGGGCTCTCCATGCATACCCCCAAGCTCGCCGCAACGTTCCCCGTCGTACTCGCGTTGGTCCTGAGCGTCGCCCCGGCTCGGGCCGAGACGGTGAACTGCACGGCCATCACCACGCTGCCCGCCGCGATTACCGAGCAGGGGAGCTACTGCTTCACCGGCCACCTGTCGACCTCCATCACGTCGGGCATCGCCATCGAGATCCGAGCGAGCAACGTGATACTGGACCTCAACGGCTTCAAGCTCGACGGCCTCGCCGCCGGACCCGGCACGTTCGCTTATGGGATCGTCGCGCTCAATAGTCAGAACATCACGATCAAGAACGGGACGATCCGCGGCTTTATCCGTGGGATCTGGCTGGCGGATACGGGTGAGTCTCTGGGCCAGGTCGTGGAAAACATTCGCGCCGAGCAGAATCCGCATATCGGGATCAGCGTTGAGGGTTTCGGCGCCATCGTTCGCAATAACCAGGTGGTGGCGACGGGAGGATCGACGATCTTGGGGGGCGATGCCTTCGGGATCGAAGTCACGGGGCAGGGTTCGCGGGTGCTCAACAACGACGTGATCAGGACCGTGAAGCAGGGACGCGGAACTTCTTTGGGGATTTTCATTATTGCGAAGTTCGGCCGCGCGAGCGGCGCTCTGGTGGTGAACAACCGGATTACGGAGGCGGACATAGGGATCGGGTTCTTTGTTAGCAGCGTTATTAGCAGCACCGGCAAGTACCGCGATAACCTCACCTTCGACGTGACCACGCCCTACGCTGGCGGCGGCACGGACGCCGGCAACAACAACTGACGCGCCTTCCACGTCGCCGACGGCCAGCGCCGACCGACTCACGTCATTCAGTACACGTCAGTCGCCTTCGGCAAACGCTGCCGGGAGGCGAGCGCGAAAGCTTCTTCGCGATCCTCAAGGCGGAGACGCTACCGGCCGGTGAGGGCGTCGTCGCGGCGAGCCCCCCCGCCGAGTCCTACGTTCGCGCGCGTAAGAACAGAGACGCGCCCACGCCGAGGAAGATGATGTTGGCGGCCCAGGCGGCGAGCATCGGGGGCAAGAGGTCGGCGCGGGAGAAGGCCAGCGCGATGTAGTGGACGACCGTGTAGGCGACCATGATCGCGATGGCCAGGCCGATGCCGAAGAGCCGGCCCCCGCACGGGCCTGCGTCGGAGACGCTACCGGCCGGTGAGGGCGTCGTTGCGCAGCGCCAGCCCGCTCGCAAAGTCAGGCGATGTCGCGACAAGAAACAGGATCTGCCGACCCTCGAACGCCACCACTCCCGCGATCTTGTCCGTATGGGCGATCGGGGGGGGGGTCGACAGAACCATCTCGAAAGAGCATCCCTGGTCTGTCGCGTTCGTCCGATACGTACCTGTAAAAAAGCGTCCGGCCCCACCGCAGACCGGGCAGATGTCGTGGCCCAGAACCAAACCCATTTCGACAGTGCCGTCAGCGGACAAAAACAGGAAGCCGAAGCCTGCGGGGACGGTGAACGTAAATTTCCCCTCGGCCGAACAACCGTCGGCCAGCGCCGGAGAGGCAACACTCAAGAGCACTATCAACGCCACGCCGATGGCCACGCTGAAACGTGATGCGCGCCCGACCGTCATCGTCATGTGTCAGCTCCCACTGTTCGGGTTGAGTACATATCCTACGCCGCGCCGGCCCGACCTCGTCGTTCCAAGTTCCAAGAGCAGCAGATCATCCCGGCCGAGGGCCTCGCGGACCAGCGCGTTCGGCCGCGGAGGCAGTAGCCTCCGGGTGGTCGCCTCGAGTTGGTAGTACTCCAGAACCCGATCCAGGTCACGCTGAATCTTCGGCGGGCTCGCGGTACCACCCGAAGCACTGCCCCAAAAGCCCCCGAGCAGAAGATATCCCCGACGACGAGTCGTCGAGTTTTACGCGCCTACCCACTCCGATTGCCGCCGCCTCGGGCCGCCGTGGCGCGCGGCAGTCATCGCTTCAGAAACTTGACCGGCTGGTCCGCGTGGCCGGACGTGTTCCATACGAGACTCCGGTACCCGGCGGAGGTCTGGAGGATGAACCACTCCGCAGTGCCCGGGCGATAGACGGCGATGTCGATCCGGCCATCGCCATCGTAGTCGGCTGGGACCGGGACATCCCCGCATCCAGGACAGCCGAAGTTCGTCTGCGTCAGGCCACCGTCCGAGGATCGGAGAATGAACCAGTCTCCCGTACTCGGGCGGTAGACGGCGATGTCAGCTCGATGGTCCCCGTCGAAATCGGCCGGCACGGGAATATCCCCACACGACACGCAGCCCCAGTAGGGCTGGGTCACGCCGCCATCTGAGGACCGAAGGATAAACCACTGGCCGGTACTCTGGCGATAAACAGCGATGTCGGCCTTTCCATCGCCGTCGTAGTTGGCAGGCACTGGAATGTCTCCACAGGACCCACAGCCCCAGTTGACCTGGGTAAGCCCGCCATCCGATGACCGAAGGATGAACCACTGCCCCGTCGTTGGGCGGTAGACGGCGATGTCGGCGCGACCGTCACCGTCGTAGTCAGCCGGCACCGGGATATCCCCGCATGATACGCAGCCCCACCAGACATCGATCGTTCCGCCATCCGAGGATCGTTGGATCAACCACTCCCCGTTCCGATACACCGCGACGTCGCTGAACCCGTCGCCGTCATAGTCGGCAGCCACGGGCTTGTCAAGGCACGTCCCGCAGCCCCAGTTGACCTGAGTCAGCGCCCCGTCAAAAGCGCGCCGGACGAGCCATGCACCCGCGTTAGGCCGGTACACCACGATGTCGGCCTGCAGTAGAGGGTGTGGGTAGAGAAGATTCGCATTTAACCTATCGGAGTCACTTATGTCGCGCTCACATGTCTCCCCATCGAAGACGGGATTCCCCATCGTATTGCGGCTCGCGTTTTGGCTACAATGCGGCGCCGGAACTCTCTCATCCTGACACGTACGTCCTGGTGTCATGTGCGCGAACCCCAGCATGTGGCCAAACTCGTGTGCCAAGACGGCCCCCACATCCCACTGGCCCGGCGCGGGATTGAGGGAGAACGTGAAATGGAGGTTGAACGTTATCGACTTCGTGCCACATTGAAGACAGACGAAGCCGTATCGAGTCAAAAAGAAGTTGTTTGAAAAATAGTCGACGAATGCGACGCTCGACATCGGGTCAAGGAGACCTGCCTGCTGATACTTCTGAGTGGTAGCGCAATTCATGTTCAATTGCGTGTTCGTGAAGTCAAAGGCGCCAAGCTGGAATGGCGTCTGGTTGGCCGGACATTCAGCCCCGTCATGGACCCCCGTATAGTTGCCGAGCCAGCCCTTGGCGTTCGAATCATCCCAAGCATTATGCGCACCGACAACCGCGTTTATGAGGCCAGGGTTGATGTTGGGGTCAGGGCTTGTGAGGAGATCGTACATGCCCTGGCTGAGCGATATCCCGGCGCCCGAAAGCGGACTGAAGTCAATGAGCTGACATTGTGCCGATACCGTCCCGGCGTGCGCCAGGCATACGACGATCATCACGGCGAGACCTGTTACTTTCTTCATGGCTCACTCTTAACGGGTTCGGTCGACACGCCGATGATGTAGTGGGCATGGCCGTCCTTGAACGCTTTGAGGTAGAGCCGCACGGGAACGCCAGCCTCGATCGGTGCGGTGAATGTGTTTCGCGTGTGCACGATCACGATCGGCGAAACGCCCTTCTCGATTCGTACGATGTCGCCCACGATCATGCGGTCGACAGTCGCGGGAAGATTCAGAGATTGCCGCTCGCGCGGCTTGATGATCACGATCACGTCCGCCACCTGCTCGAGCGGGATCGCGGGGTGATGCCCCGCGGCGTGGCCTGCAATCAACACCACCGCGATCACGGTGATCGCAGCCAGATACGTCAGACCGGCCATGCTCACTCGGGCCGCCGGTCGCGCTCGTTTCAGCACTTGGTTACGTCTGATTCCGGGCCCCGCACTGCTGATTGTGAGCATTGGCCAAACCCTCCCCAAAGTTCGTCGCACCTGGCCGCATGATTGGCGATGGCCCCCCGCGTGCCCGGGGGATCCAGGTACACCTCGGGGTGCCCGCCGTGTTGGCTTCTGTTTCCGCTCCCCCTTGTCCCCGAACAATCCTTGCCTTCTCGGCCGCGGCGAAACTCGGCGGATCCCTCTAGCTGCCTGGGCCAACTCTGCAGGCATCTGCGCCACTTTAGGTCGCGCCTTCGTGCGTTCCTGTCGCCCCTCTTACGAGCAAACGAACTCTTTGTCAAGCATAAAAGGTGTACAGGCATTTGATGAATGAGCCTACGACTGGCGTGGCTATCGGTTGCAGCGAATCTGAGGTCCGAGTGCTACGTACGGGCGCGGAGGAACAGGGAGGCGCCGATGCCCAGGAAGATGATGTTGGCCGTCCAGGCGGCGAGCATCGGGGGCAGGAGGTCGGCGCGCGAGAAGGCCAGCGCGATGTAGTGGATCACCGTGTAGGCGACCATGATCGCGATGGCCAGGCCGACGCCGAAGAGGCGGCCCCCGCGCGGTGACTGGAGCGCGAAGGGGATGGCCACCAGAACCATGATGAGGTTCTTGAGGGGCGACGACAGCTTCGAGTAGAGATCGACGAGGTACTTCTTGACCTGGAAGCCGGCGGCCTGCAGACGGCCGACGTAGTCGCGCAGCTCCAGATAGCTCATCGCGCTGACCGGCTTCTGGATCTGGGTGAAGTCGGCGAACTTCTCCTCCATCTCGATGGCCGCGTGCTGGAACGGCACCGTGCTCACGCCCCCGGTCGACGAGATCTCACGGAGAGCGCCGTCGCTCACGTCCCAGCCCCGAGACGTCCAGTGGGCCTTGCGGGCATCGAGCCGGTTGCGGAGCCGGAACTTGTCGTCGACCTCGAGCACGGTCACCCCGTACAGCTCCCCCGTCATCGGGCTCATCAGCTCGACCCGATAGAAGCGGGTGTCGCCGCTGCGCAGCCAGAGCCGCGAGCGCGATTGCAGGTGGCGCGGCTGCTGGCCGCGGATCTTCACCTGGTCGACCTCGTCGCCCCGCTCGTTGAGGACGGGCAGGGCCAGCTCCTGGAACATGCCGGAGCCGATCGCCACCACCACGGCCAGCAACAGGATCGGCGCGCTCGCCCGGTACAGGCTCATGCCCGCGGCCTTGAGCGCGGTGAGCTCGTGATAGCGCGTGAGGGTGAGGAACAGGAAGATCGTCGCCACCAGCATGACGATGGGCAGCGCGTCGTGCAGCGCCGCGGGCAGGCGGTAGACGAAGTGCTCGAGGATGTAGAGGAGCGGCGGCTTGACCCGCAGGTAGCGGTCGAGGGTCTGCACGAGGTCGATGACGATGAACAGCGCCGCCGCCACCGCCAGCGTGATGGCCATGAAGAGCAGGAACTGGCGGACCAGGTAGCGGTCGATCAGCAGGGTCGTCTCGCGGGCGGCCGCCGCGAACCGCCGTTCGCGGGCCAGGACCGGGCGGGGCACGCTCTGCCAGAGCACGTCGAGCAGGTGCCACATCACGCCCATGCGCGGGGCCCGCCACTCGAAGTGGGTGATGAACAGCAGCGAGCCGCCGATGATCGCGAACACCACGTTGGGCGCCCACACCCCGATCAGGGCGGGGATGGCGCCGCGGTTGGCCATGCCCTCGAGCGTGGTGAGCATGAGGTAGTAGGACACGAGGATCCCGAGGCTGCCGACCAGCGCGATGCTGCGGCCGCCGCGCTGCGAGCTGGCGGCCAGCGGGAACCCCACGAGGGCGAAGATCACCGCGGCCAGGGGCAGGGCGATGCGCTTGTGCCACTCGACCAGGAACGGCGCGCGGGTGTGCGGCTCGCGGCGCAGCTCGTAGATCTTCTGGGTGAGCGAGCGGAATCCCAGGTCCTTCTCCGGCTTCTCGAAGCGCGAGGTGGTCTTGAGCGGCGACTCGATGGTGAGGCTCATGTCGTAGACCTGAAACGCCGTGTACCGATAGCGCTTGCTGCCGGCCGCGCCGCCGAGGGAGGGCGTGTCGCGGGTCAGGTCCTCGGGGACGTTGGCGGGATTGACGTCGGCTTCGTTGACGCCGCCGTTGAGGAACCGCAGGGTGATCCGCTGGGTCTTCTCGTCGCTGAACAGGCGCCCCTCGCCGGCCGTGATGATGCGCGATAGCTTGGGATCGCGCTCGTCGGATACCAGGAGCCCCTTGAGGGCCACCCGCGACGCGCTCACCTCCTCGACGTAGATGACGACGTCCCCGAACGTGGTGTTGAACACCCGCTCCTTGAGGCCGCTGGACGCGCGGGCCTGGAGGATGCGGAAGAGCTGCAGCTGGAACGCCTGGTTCATCCGGGGCGCGAAGATCATGGTGAGGGCGCCGCTCACCAGCGTGACCGCGAGCGCGGCCAGCAGCACGGGACGGAACAGGCGCCACAGGCTGAGCCCGGCGGCCTTGCAGGCGACGAACTCCAGGTCCGCGGACAGGCGGCCGCCGGCCAGCAGCACGGCCACCAGCAGGGCCATGGGCAGGGTGTTGCTGAGGAACGACGGCAGCATGTAGACGAGGAGCTGGAGCACCAGGTGGAAGGGGACGCCCTTGGTGACCACGAGATCGGTCAGCTGGTAGATGCGATCGAGGAACAGGAAGAACGTGAAGAGCGAAACGCCGAAGAAGAAAGGCGAGGTCAGCTCCCGGAGAAAATACCGGTCGAGCGTGGGAAGGCCGGGCCACCTCACCGGACTGTTGTACCATGGCCGCGTGAGTCGGACGTCATGGCTGCTGCTCGTGATGCTCCTGGCCCACGCGTCAGCGTCGACCGGGATCGCCGCCGCCAACCCCTCGATCGACCGTCTGGAGCGCTTCCGCGACCTCGCGGGCCATCGCCTGGCGACCATCCAGCTCGGTGGCGGCTCGCGATCGGCCGAGGACGAGCGCGAGATCTACGCGCTGCTCGACGAGGAGATCGTGCAGAACGTGGCGAGCGGCGGGCTCTTCGCCTCCGAGGGTTTTCTCCAGGATCGCCTCGACGGATTCGCCGAGGTCTGGGGCGGGGCCACGTTCCGCGCGCTTGCCGTGGGTCCGCTGGCGGTGGTGGCCTGCTACCTCGGCGACGGCGCCAACACCGTGCGCGTCTACGGCCGCCTCGCGGGTGAGGCGGCGTTGCTCGGCACCGTGCGCCGCGAGGGACGGCCCGCGCTTCACCGGCTGCCCGGTCCCCCGCGCGCTCCCGTGGAGTTCCTGGTGGCCTGGGACGGGGCCTCATCGGGACGGGGCACCCGCGAGCTGCGGCTCGACGTGGTCCGCCTCCGTGGCGACGACGTGAGCGTGGCCTGGAGCACCGTGGAGGCGTTTCCGGAAGGCCTGGTGGCGCGGGACTACCGCGTGCGCGGCACCGAGGTGACGATCCGCTACGAGCTGCACTATCCCGGCTGGACGCCGGGCTGCGACGGGCAGACCGAGGGAGAGGACGTGTACCGCTTCGTGGCCGAGCGCGGGGCGCTCGTGCGCGCGAGCCGCCGTCAGATCAACGACTGGCACGCGGGGCTCCATCAGTTCGTGGGCCGGATCCTTTCGGCGCTGGCCAGCGGAGACCGCGGCGCGCTGGCCCAGCTCGTGCCCGACGCCAAGCTGCGCGGGACGCTGCCGGCCCGGCTCGATCGCGACACCGCGTGCGACGCGCGCGAGGCCGGCGACCGCGTGTCGGTGGCCGCCGTCGCCGAGGCGGGACGACCGTGGACGCTCACGTTCCTGCGCGCGGGCGCCCGCTGGCGACTGACTGCGGCGAGCCCGATGCTACAATGATTTGTCGCTGATGACTGCCGAGTCCGCTCCCATTTCCGACCGCTACGATCCCACCGCCGTCGAGCAGCACTGGTATCCCTTGTGGGAATCGCGTGGCTACTTCGGCGCCGACCCCGCGAAGGCGGGCAAGCCGTTCTCGATCGTGATGCCGCCGCCGAACGTCACCGGCTCGCTGCACCTGGGGCACGCACTCGACAACACGCTCCAGGACATCCTCGTCCGCTTCAAGCGCATGGACGGCTTCAACGCGCTCTGGGTGCCCGGCACCGATCACGCCGGGATCGCCACCCAGGTGGTGGTCGAACGGCAGCTCGACGCCGAGGGCCAGAGCAGGAAGGACCTCGGCCGGGAGGCGTTCGTCGAGCGCGTATGGCGGTGGAAGGAGCAATCCGGGGGAACCATCACCCGCCAGCTCCGGCGCCTGGGCGCGTCCTGTGACTGGTCGCGCGAGCGCTTCACCATGGACCCCGGGCTCTCACGGGCGGTGCGCGAGGCGTTCGTCCGCCTGTACGACGAAGGCCTCATCTACCGCGGCGACTACATCGTCAACTGGTGCCCGCGCTGCCAGACCGTGCTCTCGGACCTCGAGGTCGAGCGCGAGGAGCGCGACGCGGAGTTCGTCTACATCAAGTACGGGCCGCTCACCCTCGGTACCGTGCGCCCGGAGACGAAGCTCGGCGACACGGGCCTGGCCGTGCACCCGAACGACAAGCGCTACGCCGAGTACGTGGGCCAGACCCTGCACGTCCCGTCGGTCGACGGAGAGATCGACGTCAGGGTCGTCGCCGACGAGGCGGTCGATCCCGACTTCGGCACCGGCGTCATCAAGGTCACCCCCGGCCACGATCCGGTGGACTTCGAGATCGGCCGGCGTCACAACCTGCCCATCCGCACCGTCATCGGCTTCGACGGCAAGATGACCGCCGAGGCCGGGAAATACGCGGGGCTCGACCGCTTCGAGTGCCGGAAGCGGATCGTCGCGGACATGCAGGCCCTCGGCCTCATCGATCGCATCGAGCCGTACCGGCACGCGGTGGGGCTCTGCTATCGGTGCAAGACGGTGGTCGAGCCACTCGTGTCCAAGCAGTGGTACGTGCAGGTCAAGCCGCTGGCCGAGGTGGCGCTGGCGGCCGTCCGGGAGCGGCGGATTCGCATCGTCCCGCGCAGCTGGACGAAGACCTACTACCACTGGATGGAGAACATCCGGCCCTGGTGCATCTCCCGCCAGCTCTGGTGGGGTCACCGCATCCCGGCCTGGCACTGCGACGCCGACGGCTCCGTCCACGTCTCGCGGACCGATCTCACCGCGTGCCCCAAGTGCGGCGGGCCCCTGCGGCAGGACCCGGACGTGCTCGACACGTGGTTCTCGTCCGGGCTCTGGCCCTTCTCCACGCTCGGCTGGCCGGAGGATGCGCCGGAGCTGAGGACGTACTATCCGACGTCGGTGCTGGTCACCGGCTACGACATCCTCTTCTTCTGGGTGGCGCGGATGGCGATGTTCGGCCTGTACATGACCAAGGCGGTGCCCTTCCACGACGTGTACATCCACACCCTCATCCGCGACGCCGAAGGGCAGAAGATGTCGAAGTCCAAGGGCAACGTGGTCGACCCGCTCGAGGTGATGGAGCGCTTCGGCACCGACGCCTTCCGCTTCACGCTGGCCAGCATCGCGGCGCCCACCGTGCGCGACGTCCGCATCAGCGACGACCGCGTCGAGAGCTACCGCAACTTCGCCAACAAGCTGTGGAACGCGTCGCGGCTCGTGCTGTCCAACCTCGACGGCTACGAGCCGGGCCGCAAGCGCACGGGGACGCGGCCGCTGCCGGACCGCTGGATTCGCAGCCGGCTGGCCGCCACCATCCGCGCCGTGCGCACGCACCTGGGCCGCTATCGTTTCAACGACGCTGCCTCGACGGTCTACCAGTTCGTGTGGCACGACTTCTGTGACTGGTACCTCGAGATGGCGAAGATCCCGCTGTACCGCGCCGGTGACGGGGCGGCGCGCCGCCAGGCCCAGGAAACGCTGGTGACGGTGCTGGAGACGACGCTGCGCCTGCTCCACCCGTTCATGCCGTTCATCACCGAGGAGATCTGGCAACGGCTGCCCGAGCACGGCGAATCGATCATGCTCGCGCCGTATCCGAAGGTCGGCCGCGGCCACGCCGATGCCGCCGCCGAGCGCGACATGGCGATCGTCATGGACACCGTGACCGCCATCCGCAACATCCGCGGCGAGATGCGCATCTCACCCGCGACCACCCTCGACGTCACGGCGCGCCCCGTGGCGGAGCACGCCGCCGTGCTCGGCGCCGCCTCGGCCCTCATCGAGACGCTGGCGCGCGTGCGGCTGTCCATCGACCCGGCCGCCTCGCGGCCCGCCGGTGCAGCACTCGCGGTGGTGGGCGGCGCCGAGCTCTACGTGAGCCTCGAGGGTGTCGTGGACGTCGCCGCCGAGCGCGCGCGGCTGGACAAGGAAATCCGCAAGGTCGCGGAGACCGTCGGCTTCATCGAGGGCAAGCTCGCGCGGCCGGAATTCGTCGAGCGCGCCCCCGCCGAGATCGTGGAGAAGGAGCGCCAGCGCCTGGCCGAGCAGCGCGAGGTGCGAGAGAAGCTCGAGGCGAGCCTGGCGTGGATTCGAACCTCCGAGGGGGGCTGATACGCGCCAGATCCTTCAACTCGGAGTCGTCACGTCGACTCAGGCGATCGCGTTCGAGCTGGCGGAGCAGGGCGCGGCGGACGGTACGGTCGTCGTCGCGGAAACGCAGACTGAGGGGCGCGGGCGCCGGGGCCGGGTCTGGCACGACGCTCCGGGCGACAGCCTGCTCGTGTCGATCGTCGTTCGTCCTCGGTTGGACGTGTCGGACCTGCCGAAGCTCTCGCTTGCCGCGGCGGTCGCGGTCGCGGAGGCGATCGAGGCGGCGACAGGGTTGGACGTGAGGCTCAAGTGGCCGAACGACGTGCTCGTGCATCGCCGAAAGCTCGCCGGGATCCTGCTCGAGTCGAGAATCAGCGTCGCCCCGATCGTGGTCGTCGGCCTCGGGATCAATCTGCGACAACGCGTGTTCCCCGCTGCGCTGGCCGGAGCCGCGACGTCGGTCGATCTCGAGGGCGGTCGAGTGGTCGGGCGTGAGGAATTACTCGAGGTCGTGCTCGAGGCGTTCGGTCGCTGGCGGAGACGGCTCGAGAGCGAGGGCTTCGCCGCGTTGCGCACGCGCTGGCTCGCGCTCGCCGACACGATCGGGCGCACGGTGACGGTCGGGGAGCACGAGGGCCTCGCGGTCGATCTGGCCGAAGACGGTGCCCTCGTGCTGCGTCAGGCGGCGGGTCTTCAGCGCGTGTTCGCGGGTGAGGTGACGACGTCGCACCCTCGGTTGACAGCCCCGGGGACGGCGCTTATACTGCACTAAATCTAGTGGATGAGGCGGGTGGCGATCCCTACATACAGCGCTCGCGGCGCGGGCAGGGGATCGCGAGGCAGCGACGGTTCTCAAGGCGAAAGGGGCCGGCGATGGGGATGTGGGTCGGGCGCGGGCGTAAGGCGAGGGTCGCGTACGGGTTCGACGATATCGCGCTGGTGCCGGGGGCACTGACCGTCAACCCCAACGAAGTCGACATCGGCTGGGAGTTGGGCGGCCGGCGCTTCGACCTGCCGATCATCGCCGCCGCCATGGACGGGGTGGTCAGTCCGCGGCTGGCCATCGAGATGGGCCGGCACGGCGGCCTGGCCGTCCTCAACCTGGAAGGCGTCTTCGCCCGCTACGACAACCCCGACGAGGTGCTGGCGCGCATCGTCTCGGCGAGCCAGGAAGAAGCCACCAAGATCATCCAGTCGATCTACACCGAGCCGATCAAGGAAGAGCTGATCCACCGCCGCATCAACGAGATCAAGAAGGGCGGAGGTCCGGCCGTCGTCTCCTCGATCCCCTCGCGCGCGGAACGATTCGCCCAGATCGCCCAGGAGGCCGGCGCCGACATCTTCGTGGTCCAGTCCACGGTGACCACGGCCCGCCACCTCGCCACCGAGTACACGCCCGTCGATCTCGCCAAGCTCAAGAAGCAGCTCGCGATCCCGCTCATCATCGGCAACGTCGTGACCTACGAGGCGTGTCTCGAGCTGATGGAGTGCGGCGTCGACGCGCTCCTGATCGGGGTTGGACCCGGCGCCGCGTGCACGAGCCGTGAAGTCCTCGGGCTCGGCGTGCCGCAGGTGACCGCCACCGCCGACTCGGCGGCGGCCCGCGACTTCTACTACAAACAAACCGGCCGCTACGTGCCGATCATCACCGACGGCGGCATGACCACCGGCGGCGACGTGTGTAAGGCCCTGGCGTCGGGCGCCGATGCGGTCATGATCGGCTCGGCGTTCGCGCGGGCGGTCGAGGCGCCGGGACGCGGATATCACTGGGGCATGGCCACGCCGCACGTGAACCTGCCGCGCGGCACCCGCATCCGCGTCGGCATCGCGGGTCCGCTCGAGCAGATCCTCTTCGGACCCGCGTTCACCGAGGACGGCACCCTGAACCTGGTGGGCGCGATCCGGACGTGCATGGGATCGGTGGGAGCGCGTAGCATCCGCGAGCTCCAGCAGACCGAGCTGATCATCGCCCCCACGATCAAGACCGAAGGCAAGGTCTTCCAGCAGGCCCAGAAACTCGGGCGCCCGCGCTAAGCCACGTGACTCCCACGGTTCGACCGTCTTCCGAGGAGCGTCCCGGCTTTGCCGGGGCGCGAGGAGAGACCGGGGGAAAAATCGCGGTCGTGGATTTCGGCGGGCAGTACACGCAGCTGATCGCCCGTCGCATCCGCGACATGTCCGTCTACTCCGAGATCGTGTCCTGCGCGGAGCCCGTCGCGACCGTGCTGCGTGGTGGCTACAGTGGCGTCATCCTCTCCGGCGGGCCGTCGAGCGTGTACGAGGACAACGCCCCGCTGCCCGCGCGCGAGCTGTTCGAGGCCGGCGTGCCCGTCCTCGGCATCTGCTACGGCATGCAGGCGATGGGGATGCTGCTGGGCGGCCACGTGGTGCCCGCCGACCGGCGAGAATACGGCGCCGCCGAGGTGACGCTCACGGGCACGAGCCCGCTGCTCCGAGGCGTCGAGCCCGACCGCGACGGCAAGCTCAGCGTCTGGATGAGCCACGGCGACACCGTCATGCGGCCGCCCAAGGGATTTCGCGCGCTGGGCTCGACACCGAACTGTCCCGTCGCGACGATGGCCGACGAGGAGCGCCGACTCTACGCCGTCCAGTTCCATCCCGAGGTGTCGCACACGCCGCAGGGGCGAAAGATCCTCGAGAACTTCCTCGAGGTCTGCGGGGTCACGCGCTCGTGGTCGATGGCCTCGTTCGTCGACACGACGGTCGAAGACATCCGCACGAAGGTCGGCTCCGATCGGGTGCTGTGCGCGCTGTCAGGTGGCGTGGATTCGTCGGTCGTCGCGGTCCTCGTCCACCGAGCGATCGGCGATCAGCTCACGTGCATGTTCGTCGACAACGGCGTGCTCCGGAAGGGCGAGGCGGAGTCGGTCGTTCATACCTTCCGCGACGCGTTCAAGATCAACCTCGTTCACGTCGACGCCTCGCGCCGCTTCCTCTCGGCGCTGCACGGGGTCACCGACCCCGAGCTGAAGCGCAAGCGGATCGGGGCCGAGTTCATCGCGGTCTTCGAGGACGAGGCTAAGAAGCTCGGCGAGATGCCCTGGCTGGCTCAGGGCACGCTCTATCCGGACGTGATCGAGTCGGTCTCGTTCAAGGGACCGTCGGCCACGATCAAGACGCACCACAACGTCGGCGGGCTGCCCACGCGCATGCAGTTCAAGCTGCTCGAGCCGCTGCGCGAGCTGTTCAAGGACGAGGTCCGCCGGGTGGGCGAGCTGCTCGGGTTGCCCGGGGACATCGTGTGGCGCCAGCCGTTCCCCGGCCCGGGCCTTGCCATCCGCGTGCTCGGCGAAGTCACGCCGGAGCGCCTCGATCTGCTGCGCGAGGCGGACGCGATCGTTCAGGACGAAGTCCGGACGGCCGGGCTCGAGCGCGAGCTGTGGCAGGCCTTCGCGGTGCTGCTGCCGGTGCGCACGGTGGGCGTCATGGGCGACTTCCGGACGTACGCGCAGGTGATCGCGCTCCGCGCCGTCATGAGCCAGGACGCCATGACCGCCGACTGGGCCCGCCTCCCTTACGATCTGCTCGGAAAGATCAGCAACCGAATCATCAACGAAGTCAAAGGAATCAACCGCGTCGTCTTCGACATCTCCTCAAAGCCGCCAAGCACGATCGAATGGGAGTAGGAGGTGAGGCCGTCCGACGGCCGAGCCGACGCTTCAATGACCGAATAGTAGGAGACAGTCTCGAAAGCGAGGTCGCCCCTGCAGCATAGCGAGTTCGTCCACCTGCACGTGCACTCGGAGTACAGCCTGCTCGACGGGGCGGCCCAGCTCGACAAGCTCGTGGCCAAGGCCAAGGAGCTGAAGTTTCCGGCGATCGCGCTGACCGATCACGGCAACCTCTTCGGGGCCGTCGACTTCTACATGGCCGCTCAGAAGAGCGGGGTCAAGCCGATCATCGGCTGCGAGCTGTACGTGGCGCCCGGCGGCCGCAAGGAGCGCGGGTCGAGCGACGGCGGCTACGAGGGCGCCAATCATCTGACCGTCCTCGTCCGCAACCACGCCGGCTACAAGAACCTGATCAAGCTGGTCTCCAAGGCGTACCTCGAGGGCTTCTACTACAAGCCGCGC
Source organism: Candidatus Acidiferrum sp. (assembly GCA_035317605.1). Taxonomy (GTDB): domain Bacteria; phylum Methylomirabilota; class Methylomirabilia; order Rokubacteriales; family CSP1-6; genus DATHGT01. The sequence continues at coordinate 53,167 of DATHGT010000059.1, forward strand.
GTCGACCGGGAGCTGCTGGCCAGCCACTCCGACGGGCTCCTCGTGCTCTCCGGCTGTCTCAACTCGGAGGTGTCTCGCTCGATCTCAGCGGGCGACCTCGCGCGCGCCCGCGAGACCGCCGGCTGGTACCAGGAGGTCTTCGGCAAGGACTACTACTTCATGGAGATCCAGGCCCACGGCCTGGACGAGCAGCGCCGGGTCACCGCGGAGACGCTGGCCATCGCGAAGGCGATCGGCGCCCCCGTTGCCGGCACCAACGACTCGCACTATCTCGAGTCCACCCACGGACGGGCTCACGAGGCGCTGCTCTGCATCCAGACCGGCTCCATGCTGACCGATCCCAAGCGCTGGCGCTTCTCCACCGAGGAGTTCTACGTGAAGTCCGCGGAGGAGATGGCGGTGGTCTTCGCCGAGACGCCGGAGGCGTGCCGCAACACGCTGGCCGTGGCCGAGCGCTGCAACCTCACGCTCGAGTTCGGCCGCTTCCACCTGCCGCGCTACACCGTGCCAGAGAACCACACGCTGGAGAGTTACCTCGAGCAGCTCGCGCGCGAGGGGCTGGCGCGGCGCTACGGCGCCTCGCCGGGCGAGGCCATCGAGGCGCGGCTCGCCCACGAGCTCAGCATCATCGAGAAGATGGGGTTCGCCGGCTACTTCCTGGTCGTGTGGGACTTCATCCACTACGCGCGTGAGAAGGGCATCGCGGTGGGGCCGGGCCGCGGCTCGTCGGCGGGATCGCTGGTCGCCTACTGTCTGGCCATCACCAACATCGATCCCATCCGCTACGGACTGCTCTTCGAGCGATTCTTGAACCCCGAGCGGATCTCGATGCCCGACATGGACATCGACTTCGCCGACGACCGGCGCGACGAGGTCATCCGCTACGTGGCCGAGCGCTACGGCCACGACGTGGTCGCCCACATCATCACGTTCGGGACGCTGGGCGCCAAGGCCGCCATCCGCGACGTCGGCCGCGTGCTCGGCATGCCCTACGGCGAGGTCGACCGGATCGCCAAGCTGGTGCCGACCTTCCCGCTCAACATCACGCTCGACGACGCCTACCAGAAGTCGCCGCCGCTGGCCGAGATGGTCAAGAGCCAGACCGCGGTCAAGGAGCTGTGGGACATCGCGCGCACGCTGGAGGGCTGCACGCGCCACGCCTCCGTCCACGCTTCGGCCGTGGTCATCTCCGACGAGCCCCTCGACGAGCACATCCCGCTCTACAAGGATCCCAAGCGCCCCGAGCTGATCACCGGCTACGCCATGGGGCCGATCGAGAAGCTCGGCCTGCTCAAGATGGACTTCCTCGGGCTCCGCACGCTCACCGTGCTCGCCAACACGGCGGAGCTCATCAACCAGTCGCGCGGGATCACCATCGACTTCGACGCGCTCCCGCTCGACGATCCGAAGGCCTACGCGCTGCTCTCGGAGGCGCGCACGTTCGGCGTCTTCCAGCTGGAGTCCTCGGGCATGCGCGACGCGCTCCGCCAGCTCCGCCCGGAGCGGCTGGAAGACGTCATCGCCATGGTCTCGCTCTACCGGCCCGGCCCGATGGACCTGATCCCGGACTTCATCGCGCGCAAGCACGGCCGGGTCAAGATCACCTACGAGCATCCCGCGATGGAGAAGTTCACGCGGGAGTCGTACGGGATCATGGTCTACCAAGAGCAGATCATGCAGGTCGCCTCCGAGATGGGCGGCTTCACCATGGGCGAGGCCGACACCCTCCGCCGCGCCATGGGCAAGAAGGATCGCGACCTCATGGCCGCCCAGCGCGCCAAGTTCATCGCCGGCTGCGCCGACCGCAGCACCGAGAAGAAGACGGCCGAGCGCGTCTGGGAGCTGATGGAAAAGTTCGCCGGCTACGGCTTCAACAAGAGCCACGCCGCGGCGTATGCGCTGGTGGCGTATCAGACGGCGTACTTCAAGGCGAACTATCCGGTGGAGTTCATGGCGGCGTTGCTGACGTCGGAAATGGGCGACACCGACAAGATCGTGAAGTACATCGAAGAGTGCCGGGCCATGGGGCTCGAGGTCCAGCCGCCCGACGTCAACGTCTCGGCCGTGCAGTTCAGCGTGGCGGGGGAGACCATCCGGTTCGGACTGGCCGCGATCAAGAACGTCGGCGAGGCGGCCATGGAGTCGATCCTGCGCACGCGCAAGCTCGACGGGCCCTTCCAGGGCCTCGAGGATTTCTGCGTGCGCGTCGATCTCCGGCTCGTCAACCGGCGGGTGATCGAGAGCTTGATCAAGGCGGGGGCGTTCGATTCGCTCGGGCTGACGCGCGCGCACCTGCTCGCGACCACCGACGCCGCGCTCGAGGCCGGCCAGCGCCAGCAGCGCGACAAGGCCGAAGGGCAGGGGTCCTTCTTCGATCTGATGCCGGAAGCCGCGGCGGCGCCGAAGAAAGAGTCCACCGCGGTCGTGGCCGAGTGGGAGTCGGACCAGCGCCTGGCCTTCGAGAAGGAAGTCCTGGGCTTCTACGTCTCCGGCCATCCGCTCGCGCGCTTCCGCGAGGCCGCCGTCCTCAAGGGGGCCACGCCGTCCGGCGACCTCGCCGCCCGGCCCACGGGCTCGCGCGTGTGGCTCTTCGGCCACGTGGTCGCGCTCAAGGAGACCGCGACCAAGAGCGGTAACCGCATGGCCTTCGTGACGCTCGAGGACACCGAGGGCACGATCGAGGTGACGATCTTCCCGGAGCCCTTCAAGGCCGCGGCCGAGCAGCTTCGCTCGCGCGAGGCGCTGTGGATCCGCGGGCGCATCGACGACAGCGACAACAAGGGCCGCGGCGTGCTCGCCGAGGAAGTGCGGCTGCTCGAGACCGTCCTCGGCGAGAGCGGGGGACCGGCGACGTCGGGCGAGCCCAACGCCGTGCGCGTGCGCGTGGTGCCGGGCGCCGATCCCCGCGCGACGGTGGCCGCCGTGCGCGAGATCTGCGCGGCCCATCGCGGACGCGTTCCGCTCTTCCTGCACATGGTGCTGCCGTCGGAGGAAGTCGTGGTGCGCGCCCGCGGCGTGCTCGTCGACGCCAGCGCGGAGCTCACCGCGCAGCTCGGGGCCTTGCTCGAGCCGACCGCGATCACCGTGGAGTATGCCGGACGCGCTTGACTTCGAGCAGCCGCTGCTCGAGCTGGAAACGCGCATCGCCGAGCTGGCCGCGCGCGACCCGACCCCGGCCCTGCGCGACGAGATCGCCAGGCTCGAGAGTCGCCTGGCGCGCCTGCGGGAGAAGACGTACGCCGGGCTGACCCCCTGGCAGCGGACCCAGGTCGCGCGCCATCCCAAGCGCCCGCACGCGCGCGATTTCTACCGGCTTCTCTTCGACGACTTCATCGAGCTGCACGGCGATCGCGTTCACGGCGACGATCCGGCGATCGTCGGAGGCCTGGCGCGCTTCGAGGGACGCAGCGTGGTCGCCCTCGGGCATCAGAAGGGGCGCGACACCCGCGAGAAGATCGCCCGGAACTTCGGTATGCCGCACCCCGAGGGCTATCGCAAGGCGCTACGCCTCATGCGGCTGGCCGAGAAGTTCAACAAGCCCCTGCTCACGCTGATCGACACGCCCGGCGCCTATCCGGGCATCGGCGCGGAGGAGCGCGGCCAGGCCGAGGCGATCGCCCGCAACCTGGCGGCGATGGCCGAGCTTCGCGTGCCGATCGTCGCGGTGGTGACGGGGGAGGGAGGCAGCGGGGGCGCCCTGGCCATCGCGGTCGCCGACCGCGTGTTCATGCTCGAGCACGCGGTCTACTCGGTGATCTCTCCCGAGGGCTGCGCCGCGATCCTCTGGAACGACGCCGCCAAGGCCCCGGAGGCCGCGGGACTGCTGCGCATCACCGCGCCCGACCTCCTGCGCCTGGGCGTGATCGACGCCATCATCGCCGAGCCTCCCGGTGGCGCCCATCGCGACTGGGACGCCACCGCCAGCGCGGTGCGCGACGCCGTGCGCGACGCCCTGGCCGTACTAGGCAACAGACCGCCGGACGCGCTCGTGACCGAGCGCTACGAGAAATTCCGCCGCATCGGGGTCTTCGAGGAAGACTGAACCCCCTCGAGCTCGGGCAAAGATCTCGCCCGATTTCGTGGACAGGCTCAGGGGCTCATTCCTGGACAGACGGCACGAGCATGTGCGCGGTTTTTTTCAAGACGCGCTTGGCCAAGGCCTTGATTCCGACGCTGGGCGCTGGGCGTGCTGCCCCGGCAATATCGGCCGGTGTCGAGCGTACCTGGTCGTCCCACGCGAAACCGGCCGCCGTGAAGAAGCCGAGCAGCTCCGCATTGACTTCGCGGAAGCTCTGGCCGCGGCTGGCGTCGAGATCGTTGGTGAAGAGCATCAAGGTCCGCCAGGCTCTGTGGTCGCGCCCTCGATCTTCGATGGACTCGATGTGCTTGACCAGGGACAGAACGTGTGTCCGTTGCTCTGCGGCGAGGCCGCCGTCCGCGGCGTACGCGTTCAACCTCTGGGCCGCCAAAGATCGGGCGGGGCGGGGCAGGACGCCGATATCCAAGAACCAGGGCAAACTCGCCGGTCGGATATGGTACGGGATCTTTTTGCCGTCGAGGAACTGCAAGAGGGAAACGATGTTGAGCGCATTGTAGACTTGCAACACCGGCGTCGCGCCGATGTACCATCGCGCTCGATCGCCCGCAAGCTCGACCAACGTTTCGATGTTGCGGCAGATGACAGGCCACTTGGCAGGGTACCGGATGTACTCCAGGACCGAGCCAAAGCCGTCGAGGCTGAGACCGAAATTGACGGCTTTGAATCGGCGAAGTTTGCTCAACATGGAATCCCGCAACACCGTGCAATTGGTATTGAGGTCCAGCGTGATCTTCGGTGCGACTCCGCGGCGAATCAGCTCCTGCAGGATGCGCTCGACTTGCTTCTCGAGCATCGGTTCGCCGCCGGTGAAGTACAGGGCCTCCAGCTCGTGCGAATTCCGAAGGAGCACCTCATCGATCCAGGCATCGTCACGGTACCAAGGGCCATCGGGCAGGCGCGACCCGCCGTCCGGCCCGAAGACCTGCATGTTCTGGCGCTCCGAGGCCGGCGATGGCTGCACGAGCGTGTAAGTCCAGGGACGATGAACGTCATCGCGTTCGATCCGGGAGCTGAACGTCGGACGGCACATGCGGCATTTGAGGTTGCACACGTTGCCGGGCATGAGCTGGTAATACAGCGGCAAACTGGAAAGGACGTGGTTCCGGGCCTGGGATTCGGCGATCAGCTCGTGGAAGTGTGATCCCAACTGCTGGGCCCAGCGGGCGTTGGACAGGGTCCGGTGGCTCTCCCCGCTACGCGCTTCCGAGTGATAACAATCCATGCACGGCTGCACCTTCTCGCCCGCCAGCATGTCACGCCGCACCGCCTGCATGGCCGGCGAATTCCAGATGTCCTCGAGCCTGTGATGCTGCACGGACAGGCTGCCGCCGTCATGCTGAATCTGGCCGTTGGCCACACAGCAGAGCTTGACCGACCCCTCGGGAAACAACGCCAGGTGAATCCAGGGGAAAATGCAAAAGGTCTTGCTCAGTTCGCGGCCAGGCTCACTCACGATACGCAGTCCTTCACGGAACAGGGGTCGTACCGCAGTTGGTTTGCGAGTTGGCGCGGAGTATAGGGAGGGGGATCACCGTTGGCAAGGCGATTTATCGCCGGGCAGGGGGCCAGCGAAGCCCCCCCGAGTTACTTCAGCAGCGTGAGGGCGACGTCCTCGTCGGTGACGAGGACGTTCATGAACTTGCCGTTGACGGCGCCGCGCACGGCCTCGGCCTTGCCTTTTCCGCCGGCCACGGCGATCACGTAGCGCTCGTCGTGGCGGGACAGGGCCTGGAGGCGCCGGCTGTCGACCGACACTACCCGGTGCATGAGGATGCGCAGCTCCGCATGATCGACCAGCGCGCCCCCGGCGTCGAACGGCTGGTAGTTGATCTCGCCGACCACGCCGAGCTGGCGCAGGCGCTTCACGCTCACCCCGTACGATTCGGCCAGCGAGCAGAATCCCGGCGTCTGCTCGGCGATCTGGCCGATGCCGACCAGGGCCACGTCCACGGACTGCGCGGCCTCGTAGATGTGGCGGATCTCGGGGTCGCGGAGCTGCCGCCGCCGCTCGCGCTCGACCTCGCGGAGCGACGCCAGGTGCTGGACAGGCAGCGCGTAGGCGGTCACGTGAGGGCGGTACTTGGCCGCCATCATCCCGACCAGCGTGTTCGGCGAGATGTCCACGAGCTTGAGCGTGCTCTCGCTGGACAGGGGATAGAGGGCGAGGTCGCGGAACCGGCGCTCGCGCAGCGCGCGGACTGTCTGATAGAGCGTGAACCCGCAGGAGAGGCCGACCCGCATGCCGTGGGTGACGATCTTCTCGAAGTAGGCCGCGGCGGCCACGCCGAGCTCCTCGCGGATGTCGCCCCGCCCGCCCGCGGTCACCACCACCGCCTCGCGCAGCCCGAAGCGCTGGACCAGCGCGGTCTCCAATTCCTGGGTGCGGGGCAGATCCAGCTCGACGCGCACGAGCCCCTCGTCGACCGCGCGCTTGAGCAGGCGGGAGACGGTGGCCGGCGAGACCCCCAGCGCCTCCGCCACGTCCTTCTGGCTCTTGGCCTGGCGATAGTAGAGCTCGAGACACTGCACCATCTGCTTGAGCTCGCCCGGCCGCCGAGAAAGTAATTTCATGGCGTAAGAATTCTTGCTTGACGGCGCTCAGTGTACCCCGCTATTCTCAGCATCGTCACGTTCTTTTGCACCCATCACGGCCAAGGAGGGCAGCATGGGAGCCAAGCGGTACGGGGCGGCCAACGGACAGAAGAAGCCCACCCTCAACGACTATCACCAGTCCAGGGACGAGCTGGCCGGCCTGCCCCAGACCGTGGCGGAGAAGATCCCCGTCACGAGCACACCGAACATCTTCTCGTACAAGTCCTACGTGTTCGCCAAGAACCCCGCGCTCGTCCAGCGCTACATCAAGGCCACCAAGGCCGACGTGGGCGGGGTCGGGGGGCACGTGGTGGCCGCGGACGAAGTGAAGTCGATCATCGCCAAGTTCGTGCTCGACAACAACGGGTACCGCGGCGAGCCGATCTTCACCTCGCTGATCGTCACCCACACCGGCGACGACGTCGCGCTCACCGGGATCATGAGCGAGGCGATCGACATGTCGGTGGTCGACGAGCTGATGTGGGACGCGCTGCAGGAAGGCGCGAGCAAGGCGGCCGAGCTGGGACTCTACGGCCCGGGCCAGGACCTGGTGGCCGACGCCTTCACCGGCAACCTGCGCGGCGCCGGCCCGGCCACGGTGGCCTTGTCGCTGCCCGTCCGCAAGGACAACGCCTCGCAGACCGTGCTGGCCTCCTTCGCCGACAAGACCGAGCCCATGGCCTTCAACTACTACGCGACCGGCGCGTACCTGTTGCCCCGCTTCAACACCGGCCTGGTCATCGCGGCGTCGAAGATGAAGCGCGGCTACCTCATGGACGTCGTCGACCTCGACACCAAGGCCCAGGCGGTCGAGGCGGGCGCGCACCCGCGCGACCAGCGCGCCCTCGACGGCAAGATGGAAGAGCTGGCCAAGGGCCTCCAGGAAAAAGTCATCCGCCTGCGCGCGCCCGAGGACCTCTTCGACATCGAGGGCCTCTGCCGCTCCTCGCGCTTCGTGATCGCCCGCATCTGGAGCCGGAACGAGAAGGGCGAGGCCGACGGGCTGGGCTACATCTGCTCGGCCGAGCGGCTGCACAACATCAAGACCAAGAAGGGCTTCACCTACGGGGGCAAGGACGATCCGGTGCTGCTGGCCTTCTGCCAGGGCGACTGGCCGGCGCCGGGCGAGATCACCTCGCCGTGGGCGGCCTGTCCGATGGTGGCGGGCGACTGCCGGGGCAGCCACAACCTGCACATCCTGCCCATGCCCATCAACTCGCAGACGTCGTTCTGGTCCGGGCCGATCATCTCGGCCATCACGTTGTCCTGCAACATCCACACGGGCCGCATCGGCGCCATCTCCGATCAGTTCTCACTGGGCACGCCGTGGGACGAGGTGCGCCGGCGGGCCTCGGCGCTGGCCATCGATTTCCGCAACGCTCACGGCATCAAGCAACCCGCGACGCTGCACGAGGACGAGCTGGAGTACCAGGAAGGCTGGAAGGAGCGGCGCGCGCGGCTCGAGCGCCAGTTCGAGTTCCGGCCCGCGTTCGCGGTCGGCATGAACGGCCACGGCTCGTCGAACGGCCATGGCGCGCCGAAGGCTCAAAAGAAGGTCGGCGCCGGAAAGGGCCGTCCAGAAGAGATCGACTAGAGGCGATCGTCTCTCCCTCCCGAGCGCCTCTTTCGATACAGACGCCGGCCGGAGAACCCGGCCGGCGTTTGACTTGATGTAGCCCCGATGCTACGGTCGGGGTCGTAACTCTGGATCACGCATGGCAAAACTTCATCTCATCACGTACGGCTGTCAGATGAACGAGTACGACTCCGAGCGCGTGGCGGGGTTGCTCAAGGCGCAGTCGTACGAGCTCACCGAGAACGAAGCCGACGCCGATCTGATCCTCCTCAACACGTGCGCGATCCGCGAGAAGGCCGAGGACAAGGTGTTCTCCAAGCTCGGCGAGCTGCGCAAGGTCAAGGCGCAGCGGCCGGACGTGATCGTGGGCGTGATGGGATGCATGGCCCAGCTCCATCATCAGGAGATCCGCCGGCGGGCCCCCGTCGTCGATCTCGTGTTCGGCTCGCCGGCCATCGGCCAGGTCGCGAGCCTGGTCGAGCGCGTACGGCGCGACCGCAAGCCGATCGTCGAGACGGGCGAAGCCCCGCTGGTCAAGATCACCGCGCGGCCCGACGGCGCGCCGAAGCTCCGGGCCTACGTCACCGTGATGGAAGGTTGCGAGAAGCACTGCACCTTCTGCGTGGTGCCGACCACGCGTGGCCGCGAGCGCAGCCACGCCCCCGAGGTGATCGTCGACGAGATCCGCGGCCTGGTCGCCGACGGGTGCCGCGAGGTGACGCTGCTCGGCCAGACCGTCAACGCGTACGGGCGCGATCTCACGCCGCCCACGGACCTCGCCGCGCTCTTCGAGCGGGTCAACGACGTCGATGGCCTGGCCCGCATCCGGTTCACGACCTCGAATCCCTACAACCTCACCACCCGTCTCATCGGCGCGCTGCGCGACGTCCCCAAGGCTTGCGAGTACCTGCATCTACCGCTTCAATCAGGTTCCAACCGCGTGCTGGAGCGGATGAACCGCGGCTACACGCGCGAGCGCTATTTGGAGCTGATCGCCGAGGTGCGGGACGCGGTGCCGGAGATCGCGCTGTCGACCGACCTGATCGTCGGCTTTCCCGGGGAGACCGAGGACGATTTCCAGGCGACGCTGGAGATGGTGGAAACGATCGGCTACGACAACGTCTTCGCCTTCCGCTACTCGCCGCGACCGGGCACGCCGGCGGCGAGCTTCCCGGATCAAGTGGCGCCTGACGTGAAGGCCTCGCGCAACGCCCGCGTGCTCGAGACGGCCGGACGCGTGGCCGCCGAGCGGAGCCGCCGCCTGGAGGGCCGCACCCTCGAGGTGCTGGTGGACGGGGTCTCGAAGCGGAACGAGGCCGAGATGTCCGGACGGACGCGCTGCAATCGGGTGGTGAACTTCCACGGTCAACACCGCGTCTCGGTCGGCGACGTGGTCCCGGTGCGCGTCACCGAGGCGCTGCCCCACAGCCTACGCGGAACGCTCGCGTCGAGGCCGGAGGATGCCGAATGTTCCTCGAGATGAAAGTCCGCGGGCTCGCGCTGGATCCGCTGTCCAACATGCCGATCATCATCCTCAAGGACGAGGAGGACAAGCGCACCCTGCCCATCTGGGTGGGGATTTTCGAGGCCAACGCGATCGCGCTGGAGCTCGAGAAGATCGCCACCCCCCGTCCCATGACTCACGACCTGATCAAGAACATCCTCGAATCCGTGGAAGCGCGGGTGACCAAGGTCGTGGTCACGGACCTCAAGGAGAACACCTTCTACGCGGTGCTGCACCTGCAGATCGGCGAGCGGGAGTACACCGTGGATTCGCGTCCCTCCGACGCGATCGCGCTGGCCCTTCGGGTGGCCGCCCCCATCTACGTCGACGAAGAGGTGGTGCGCAAGGCCAAGACCCTCGAGGTGGCCACCAAGGAAGCCGAAGCCGAGCCCGTGAAGACCGACGATCCCGACCGGGTCAAGGAGTGGCTCGGCAGCATCAAGCCGGAGGACTTCGAGAAGTTCAACAAGGCCTGACGGGCGGCTGCGTGCGGGTCGGGCTCTTCACCAACAACTACCTGCCGTTCTGCGGCGGCGTCACCGTCTCGGTCGAGACGCTCCGCCAAGGGCTGGAGGCGCGCGGCCACGAGGCGTGGGTGCTGGCCCCGCGCTTTCCCGGCGCCGTCGACGCGTCGCCCCGCATCCTGCGCTACCCGTCGATCCCGGCCGCGACGTATCCGGAGTTCTCTCTGGCCATCCCGTGCTCCCCGCGACTGGCGCGCCGGGTCCGCGATCTGGACTTCGACGTCTTCCACGCGCATCACCCGTTCCTGCTGGGACCGGCCGCGGGCCGGCTGGCCCGGCGCCGGGGCCGGCCGCTGGTCTTCACCTACCACACGCGCTACGACAAGTACGCCCACTACGTCCCGCTCTCCCGCGGCGTGGTGGAGGCGGCGGCGCGCGGTCTCAGCACGCGCTTCGCGCGACGCGCCGACGCGATCATCGCGCCGTCGGCCGTGCTGCGCGACGAGCTGCGCGCGCGGGGCGTCGCGGCGCCGATCGCGGTGGTGCCGACCGGCGTCGATCTCGCGCGGTTCTCGCCGGGCGACCGGGCCGCGGCGCGCCGCATCAGGGCCATCGACCCCGACGCGCTCGTGGTGCTCTACGTGGGCCGGCTCGATCGCGAGAAGAGCATCGACCGCGTGCTGGCCGCCTTCGAGCGCATCGCCGGCACCATCGCGCGGGCAAGGCTCGTGCTCGTGGGGCAGGGGACGCAGGGCGACCAGCTGCGACGCATGGCCGCGGGCCTCAACGCGGCGGGGCGGGTGACGTTCACGGGCGTCTGCCCGCACGAGGAGCTTCCCGACTACTACCGCGCCGCCGATCTCTTCCTGTTCGCGTCGGAGACCGAGACCCAGGGGCTCGTGGTGGCCGAAGCCGCGGCCTGCGGGCTGCCCGCCGTGGCCGTCGACGCGCCCGGCAGCGACGAGGTCGTGCACGACGGCGACACCGGCCTCCTGACGAAGGGCGATCCGGCGGCCCTCGCCGAAGCCGCCATCGGGCTCTTGATCGATCCCGCGCGGCGCGCCGCCATGGCCGTGCGCGCCCGCCAGCTCGCCGAGCGTGAGTTCGACGTCACCCTCCAGATCGAGCGCACGCTCGCGGTCTACGCCGGCGCGCTGGCTGGACGTGGACGGAGCGCTCACTGAGCGTTCCCGCCGCCTCGCACGCGGTGCCGCGGACGATCCGCGCCGTCTTTCGTCACCCCTGGAACCTGCCGGAGGGCCGGGGCTTTCTCGATTCCGATCCCCGCGTCCGCACCCTGCGGCGGGTCATCGTGACGTATCCCGAAGTGCGTCACATCCAGCCCGACCGCATCAGCCTGGAGGCGGGCACCGACCCGCGCACGCTCGAGACCGTGACGAAGTTCCTCCAGCGCCAGCAATGGTTGGTCAGTGAGGTCGTCACGGAGTGACGACCGTGGTGGTGACCGAATGACCCGTCGCGCCGAGAGCGTGGGGCGGGTCGAGAACGAGATCCGGGCCGAGAAGGCGGCGGCGCTCGGCCGCGCCGGCGAGCGTCTGGAAGCGGCCCTGAACGAGCTGCGCGACGTCGCGCAGCGGCTGGCCGAACCGCTCGACGAGGCCCGGCGCGCCGAGTTACGTGCCGCGTATCAGGCGGCGCGACAGCGGGTGCGTACGGCGCGCCTCCATCTGTTGATCCAGCGCGAGGCGATCGGTTTGCGCAACCATCGCGTGGTCGACCAGCAATTCCCCGAGCCGGTGCCGCCCCCGTGGCTCTGATCTGGAACCCCGCGGCCGAGACGCAGTCGCGCGCCGAGCGCGAGACGCTCCAGCTCGCGCGCCTGCGCGAGACACTCGCGTGGGCCCGCGAGCGCGTGGCCTTCTATCGCGAGCGCATCCGATCGGCGGACGTCGGCGGGCTCGACGATCTCGCCACGCTTCCGTTCACGCGCAAGACCGACCTGCGCGAGCACTATCCGTTCGGGCTCTTCGCGGTGCCGCTGGCCGAGACGGCGCGGGTGCACGCTTCGTCCGGCACCAAGGGCAAGCCCACCGTCGTCGGCTACACATCAGGCGATCTCGACGTGTGGCGCGAGGTGATGGCGCGCGCGATGGTCGCGGCGGGCGCGCGCCGCGGCGATCTCCTCCAGATCGCCTTCGGCTACGGCCTCTTCACCGGCGGCCTCGGCTTTCACGACGGCGCCGAGCGGATCGGGATGACGGTGATCCCGGCGTCGTCCGGCAACACCGCCCGGCAGGGTCTGCTGCTGCGCGACTTCAGGCCGGCGGGGCTCGCGGCCACGCCGTCGTTCGCGCTCCACATCGCCGAGACGCTCACCGAAGAGGGCGTGAAGGCCGACGGGCTGGGGCTGCGCTACGGCATGTTCGGCGCCGAGCCGTGGAGCGAGGAGCTGCGGCGCTCGCTCGAGCGCGCCTTCGGCTGCCCCGCCTACGACATCTACGGGCTCTCCGAGATCATCGGCCCCGGCGTGGCCGGCGAGTGCGAGGCGCGCGACGGCCTGCACGTGGCCGACGACCACTTCCTGCCCGAGATCGTCGATCCGGCCAGCGGCGTCCCGCTGCCGCCGGGCGCGCAGGGCGAGCTGGTGATCACCACGCTGACCAAGCGCGCGCTGCCGATGATCCGCTACCGGACCGGCGATGTCACCACGCTCACGCGCGAGCCCTGCCGCTGCGGCCGGACGTCGGCGCGAATCGCGCGGCTCAAGGGCCGATCCGACGATATGCTGGTGATCAAGGGCGTCAACGTGTATCCCTCCGAGATCGAGACCGCGCTGCTGGGCGTCGAGGAGCTGGTGCCGCACTATCAGCTCATCGTCGATCGCCGGGCGACGCTGGCGCGTCTGGAGATCCAGGTGGAGCCGGCGCCCGCGCTGGTCGAGCGCAGCGCCGATCTCGCGGCGGATCATCCGGCGGTCGCGGCCGTCCGCCACGACGTGGCCGCGCGGCTGCGCTCGGCCCTCGGGCTCGGGGTCGAGGTGACGCTGGTGCCCCCGCGGACGATTCCGCGCTCCGAGGGCAAAGCGGTCCGCGTGATCGAGAAGACGTAGAGAGGAGAGCAAGGCATGGACGGGATGATCGAGAGCATCGCGCGCGGCGTCCGGCTGGAGTCGCCGGAGGAGATGACGCCGGAGTACCGGCAAGACCTCGTGCATCTCATGACCATGCAGGCCGACTCCGAGCTGGCCGGCGGCTACGGCTACGTGCCGTGGATCACCCAGGCGCCCACGGTGGAGGAAAAGCACGTGGTCGCCCAGATCGTGAAGGACGAGCTGCGCCACGCCGCCGTCATGTACGGGCTCCTGGCCGACCTCGGGGTCGACGTGGAGACCCACGTGCGCACCCACGACCAGGTCTTCACCATGCGCATCGAGGGCACGCGCGACATCGGCACCGAACGGATCACCAGCGACCAGCGCGTGAACATCTTCTACTACCCGATCGAGACGTGGGCGGACTTCACGTTCTTCAACTTCTGCATGGACCGCGGCGCCGGCCACCAGCTCGAGGACGTCCGCCAGTGCTCGTACGGGCCGTGGGCGCGCGCGATCGAGGGCATCTTCAAGGAGGAGAAGTTCCACATCCGCCACGGCGAATACTGGGTCAAGCGCCTGAGCGAGGACCCCGCCACCCACGACGAGGCCCAGGCCACGTTCGCCAAGTGGTACGTCCGCACCATGAACATCTTCGGCCGCCCCGGCTCGCCGCGAAACCAGCGCTACCGGCAGTTCCGGCTCAAGCTGCGCGACAACGACGAGGTCCGCCAGGCCTTCGCGACGGAGGTTGCCGAGCTGTGCGAGAAGTTCGGCCTCCAGGTCCCCGAATGGACCCCGCGCTGGTCCGAAATCCCGGAAGAGGCGCACATCCCCGGATAGCCGCATGCCGCAGCCGCAGCCCTCGACGCCGGCGCTTTGCCGCCTCTGCCGCCGCCCCCTCGTTGCCTCCGCCGTGAAGTGCCCGTCGTGCGGCGCGCGCCAGTCGTGGACCGATCGCGCCCGCGGCATCGAGTCGAGTGGACGTCTGAGCGTCTGGCGAATCGCCACGGGCGCGGCGATCCTCGCCCTCCTGATCGCCGGCGCGCTCGTGTGGTTCTCCGTGATGCGCGAGATCAAGCGACCGATCCTCTCGGACGACGGTGTCACCAGCGGGGTCGGTCGTCCCGCGTCGGCCGAATGCGCGCAGCTCGCGGCTGACTTGACGAACCGCTCGACGACCGACCAACGCGTGTCCCCGGAACTCCGCGACCGCATCCGCCGGTGCTTCGATCGCCGGTGACCGGCATGTGGCCGCCGCCGCACGTCGTCGCGCGCCGACTTCTGGACGCCGCGGCCCGGGGGAAGCAGCCGTGTCGCGTGACTGAGGTAAGATCCCGGCGATGAACTGTTCGCGATGCGGGATCGAGAACCCGCCGGGCGCGAAGTTCTGTCGCGGATGCGGGGTACGCCTGGACGCGATTTGCCCGGCCTGCCAGCATCCGAACCTCCCGGGCAGTCGTTTCTGTAACGAGTGCGGGCGGCCGCTCGTGTCCGACGCGCCCGCACCGTCGGAAGCTCCCTCCGTCGCGGCGCAGGACAAGGCCGTCCCACGGCCGCCCGCCCGGGCCCAGGCCGGGTACACGCCGAAGCACCTCGCCGACAAGATCCTCAAGACGCGGTCCGCTCTCGAGGGCGAGCGCAGGCAAGTGACGGTGCTGTTCGCGGATCTCGCCGGATTCAGCGCACTGGCCGAGCGGCGCGATCCCGAAGACGTCCACGCCATCGTCGAGCGTTGCTTCGAGGTGATCGCGACCGAGGTGCATCGATTCGAGGGCACCATCAACCAGTACACCGGCGACGGGGTCATGGCCTTGTTCGGCGCGCCCATCGCGCACGAGGACGCGCCCCGGCGCGCCGCTCACGCCGCGCTGGCCATCCAGCGCGCCGTTCGCGACCTCAGCCGCGAGCTGGCCCCGCGTCTCGAGCGGAGCCTCGAGATGCGGATCGGCCTCAACACCGGTCCGGTCGTCGTGGGCAAGATCGGCGACGACCTCCGCATGGACTACACGGCGGTCGGCGACACGACCAACGTGGCCGCGCGACTCCAGCAGAACGCGCGACCGGGGAGCGTGCTGGCCGGCGGACCCACGCAGCGGCTCATCGCCGGATATTTCGAGACGCTCGACCTCGGCGAGCTCGCGGTGAAGGGGCATGCCCCCGTCCACGCGTTCGAGGTCCTGCGCGCGCGCGGGCGCAAGGCGAGGCTGGACGTCGAGCGCGAGCGCGGTCTCACCCCGCTGGTCGGGCGGGATCGAGAAGTCGCCACGCTCATGGAGGTGTTTGCCCGCGCCCGCGTCGGGCAGGGACAGGTCGTGTTCGTCGCGGGGGAGGCGGGCATCGGCAAGTCGCGACTCCTGCTCGAGTTCCGCCGCCACCTCGCCGTCGCCGGCGAGCCGGCGACGTGGCTCGAGGGGCGTTGCGTCTCGTTCGGCCAGTCGAGCCCGTTGTTGCCGGTCGTCGATCAGCTCCGTGAGAACTTCCGCATCGACGAGTTCGACGGGGAGCCCGAGATCATCGCGAAGGTCGAGCACGGGATGCGCCGCATGGGCGGGCTCGAGCCGCACATCCCGTTCGTCCGGTATCTCCTCGCCGTCGATCCCGGCGATCCCGCCGTGGCCGCGATGGATGCCGCGCGCCGCCGCAAATCCAGCTTCGACGCCGTGCTGGCGATGTCGCTCCGTGGCGCGGCCCTGCGGCCGCTGGTCTTCGTGTTCGAAGACCTCCACTGGGTCGACACGAGCACGGAGGAATATCTGGCCGCGCTCATCGACAGCGTGGCCGCGACCCGGATCCTCCTCGTCGCGACGCATCGTCTCGGTTACTCGCCGCCGTTCGGATCGCGGAGCTTCCAGACGCGGATCACGCTCAGCGCGCTCTCGGAAGCGGACGCGCTGGCCATGGCCGGTCGCGTCCTCGGCATCGAGCGATTCCCGGCCGACGTGGCGCGGGCGGTGCTCGACAAGGCCGAGGGCGTTCCGCTCTTCATCGAGGAGGTGACCAAGACCCTGCTCGACCTCGGCATCCTCGCGCGCGACAACGGAGGCTATCGCGTCGTGCGGCCATTGAGCGAAGCCGCGATCCCGGACACGATTCAGGGGATCATCATGGCGCGCCTCGATCGCCTGGGCGAGGACGGCAAGCGCACCGTGCAGCTCGCCTCGGTGATCGGCCGTCAGTTCCTGCGGCGTTTGCTGGAGCGGATCGCCGGGTTCTCAGGCGAGCTGGACGGCCTGCTTCAGGAGCTGAAGGCGCTGGAGATCATCTACGAGCAGGGCCTCTTGCCCGAGCCGGCCTACATCTTCAAGCACGCGGTCATCCAGGACGTCGCGTACCAGAGCCTGCTCGTGCAGCGGCGGAAGGAGCTGCATCGCGCGGTCGGCCGCGCGATCGAGGATCTCTATCCAGATCGTCTCGCCGAGCACCACGAGGAGCTGGCCCATCACTTCGTGGCAGGGGAACAATGGCCCGAGGCGTTTCGCTACTGCGTGCTGGCCGGTGACCGAGCCGCGCACGCGTTCGCGAGCGCGGAAGCGCGCAGGCACTACGCGCAGGCGCTCGAGGTCGCCGGTCGCGCGCAGCCTGCGCCGGACGACCGGGAGCTGGCGAGCGTTCACGAAAAGCTCGGCGGCGTCCTCTTCATCCTGGCCGAGTTCGAGGCGGCGGTGCCGGAGTTCGAACGGGCCCTCGCGCTCATCCGCCGCTCGGGCGACCGGAAGCAGGAAGTGGCGACCCTGCTCGAGCTGGCCAACGTCTACAACTGGGGCCACAAGATCGTCGAAGTCTTGGCGACCGTGAACGCAGCCCTCGCGATCGCGATCGCGATCGGGGACACGGCGGGCCAAGCGGGCTGCCACGCCCTGCGCGGCGAGGTGAGGAGCGTCGTCGACGGGCCGGTCATCGAGGCGATGGCTGACTCGTCCGAAGCCGTGCGTCTCGGCCGCGAGGCCGGCGATGCCCGTCTCCTGGCGCAGTGCCTAACGTTCGCCGGCCGGCATCTCGAATGGCACGGCGAATACGACGTGGCGGTCGGGCATCTGCGTGAGGGACTCGAGCTGGCGCGCCGCGAACATTCCGGTTATCTGGTCGGCCTCGCGCTGTATCACCTGGGCCACGCCGCGCTGGCGAGGGGGGATTACGAGGGCGCGCTCGAGAACTACCGCAGTCTGCTCGACTACGCCGAGGCCGCCGGCGACAAGCTCTACCTCGCGCGCCTGCCGAATCTCTTCGGCGGCGTGTCGCTCGAGATCCACGATCTCGATGAAGCCATCCGATTCAACACCGAAGGCGATGAGACGAGCCGGCGCCTCTGGCCCTGGCCCGAGCCACGCGGTCACTCACTCTGGAAGCTCGGTCTCGCCCAGCTGTACCGCGGCGATCACGGGAGCGCCGAACGGGCGTTTCGCGAGGCGGAGTCGCTTCGTGAGCTCGATACCTGGGGCCGCTGGACGTGGGAGGCCTCGCTGTGGCGATCACGCGGCGAGCTGTCGCTCGCCGAGGCGAACTACGACGAGGCCTGGACCTGGGCCGCACGCTCGCTCGAGGCCGCGACCCAATGCCGCCAGCGCAAACACGCGGCCCGCGCCCTGAGACTCGAAGGGGAGATCCTGGCCGCGCAGGGGCGGCTCTCGGACGCCGCGCGAATCCTGACGGCGTCGCTCGATCAGGCGCGCGCACTCGGCACGGCGCGCGAGTCGTGGATCGGCCACGCCGCGCTCGGCCACGTGTTCACGCGTCTCGGCCAGGACAGGGAAGCCGAGGCGCAACTCACGGCGGCAGCGGACACGATCGAGTCGATCGCCACCAAGCTCGTCACCCCGCACCTGCGCCGGAGCTTTCTCGCCGCCAAGCCGGTAGCCGACGTGTTCCAAACGCTCGGGCGAACGCGGCGTGATGATTCGCAAGCGGTCACGTGACGCGAAGGGAGGAACGGCGCACCGGGATCGTGAACGTGAACGTCGAGCCCGTCCCGACCAGACTCTTCACCCAGATCCGGCCGCCATGCAACTCGATGAACTTGCGGGAGAGCGCCAGCCCGAGCCCGGTGCCCTCCACCTTCCTGTCGGCCGTGCCGACCTGCCGGAACTCCTCGAACACCGCCTCCTGATCCTCGGGGGCGATGCCCACCCCGGTGTCCGCGACGGACACCTCCACCATGCCGTCGCTCACGGCGGCGCGCACGTCGATCCGGCCGCCCTCGGGCGTGAACTTGAGCGCGTTGGAGAGGAGGTTCAGAAGCACCTGCTTCACCTTGCGCTCGTCGGCGTGGATCGCGCCCATGTGCTCGTCGATGGCCCGGCCGAGCGTGATCCCGCGCCGGCCGGCCCGCTCGCGCACGAGGATCAGGGCGTTGTCGATGGCGCCGGGCAGGTCGAAGTCCGCCGGCTCCAGCTCCATCCGCCCGGCCTCGATCTTCGAGAGATCGAGGATGTCGTTGATGAGCGAGAGCAAGTGCTGCCCTGACGCATAGATGTCTTTCAGGTACTCGTCCTGCTTGTCGTTCAGCTCCCCGAACATGCGCTCGGTCAGGACCTCGGAGAAGCCGATGATGGCGTTGAGTGGGGTGCGCAGCTCGTGGGACATGTTGGCCAGGAACTCGCTCTTGTGCTGGCTCGCCGCCTCCAACTGGCGGCTCTTGTCCTCGATCTCGCGGAACAGCCGCGCGTTCTGGACGGCCAGGGCCGACTGCGTGGCGAAGGTCTGGAGCAGCTCGATGGTCTCGCGCGGGAACTCGCCGGGCATCTTCCGCAGCACGGTGAGGCCGCCGATCAAGTGGCCTTCGCGCAGGAGCGGAACGGCGAGCAACGCCCGGTACCCGGCCCGAGCGAACGCGCCGCGGGCGTGGTGGAGGGTCGGCAGGGAGTCGCTCTGGATGTCAGCGAGCTGCACCGCTTCCGGCGAGATGGCGAGCTGCCCCGTGGCCCCTTCGCCCTTCCGCACCTGTGCCCTCACCAGCACCTCGACGATCTCCGGCTCGAGGTGCGCGGTGGCCCGCGGCTCGAAGACCTCCCGCGCGGCGGCGTATTCGTAGATGACGCCCGCGTCCGCCCCGGCGAGCTGCGTCGCCCGCGCGACGATCGTGCTGAGCACGGTCTGGAGATCCAGCGTCGAGCTGATGACCTGCCCGACCTCGCCCAGGGCCCGCAGCTCGCCGACGGATCGCGTCAGCTCGGCGGTCCGCGCGTGCAGCTCGGTGAGCAGACGGGCGTTCTCGATCGCGATCACCGCCTGATCGGCGAAGGTCTGGAGGAGCGCGATCTCGTCGTCGGCGAACCCGCCGGGCTCGCGGCGGGACACCGCGATCGCCCCGATCGCCTCGTCATGATGGAGCAGCGGCACCACCAACAGGCTTCGGTAGCCACGGAGGCGCGCGTTAGCACGCCCGGCTTCGAGCCATCGGGGATCGGTGAGGGCATCGGCGATGTTGAGCGGCCTGCGGTCGCGAATGGCCTGGGCGTACGCTTCCTCCGAGTGGAGCGGCCGTGGGTAGCTCGCCCTCGCGGTGGCGTCGGCGGCGGCGTCGGTGCTCGTGAGCGCGGCGAGCTCAATCTGATCGTCCGCGATCCGGGTCAGCACGCTCGTATACGCCCCCAGCAAGCGGACGGCGCTGGTCACGATCGCGTCGAACACCGGTTGGACATCCGTCTGCGAGCGGCTGATGACACGCAGGATGTCGCTGGTGGCGGTCTGCGTGTCCAGCGCCGTGGTCAGCTCGCGGTTGCTCGCCTTCAGCTCGGCGAACAACCGCACGTTTTCGATGGCGATGACGGCCTGATCGGCGAAGGTCTCGAGGAGCGCGATCTCGTCGTCCGTGAACCCGCCGGGCTCGCGGCGGGACACCGCGATCGCCCCGATCGCCTCGTCGTGACGGAGCAGCGGCACTACCACCAGGCTTGGGGTGCCTCGGACCCGGGCAGCGGCGCGCGCGTCCTCGGACACTCGGGGATCGGTTTGGTAGTCGACGATATTGATCGGCGCCCGATCGCGCATGACCTGGGCTTGCACCCCCTCGGAGTGGAGCGACCGTGGGTAGAGCGCCCTCTGGGCGGCGTCGGCAGCATCGTCGGTGCTCGTGAGCGCGGCGATCTCGATCTGATCGCCCGCGACCCGGGTCAGCACGCCCGAGTACGCTCCCAGCAAGCGGACGGCGCTGGCCACGATCGCCTGGAACACCGGCTGCACGTCCGTCTGCGAGCGGCTGATGACACGCAGGATGTCGCTGGTGGCGGTCTGCGTGTCCAGCGCCGTGGTCAGCTCGCGGTTGCTCGCTTGGAGCTCGGTGAACAGCCGCACGTTCTCGATGGCGATCACCGCCTGGTCGGCGAAGGTCTTCAGCAGCGCGACTTGCTGGTCCGGGAACGGTGTCGGCGATTGGCTGGTCACCGCGATCAAACCCAGAACGCTGTCTCCTCGCAGCAGGGGAATCATCAAACGCGTGCGGTAGCCGCCCAGCCGGGCGTTCTCAATGTTTTCCGGCGTTGCGGCGGGGTTGTGCTCGATATCCACGAGATGAAAGATGCGGCGCTCGCGCAGCACTTGCGTGACGTGGTTCTCAGCGCTGAGCGGCACGGGGAACTGGGTGCGGAACCGCTCCACTCGCTCCGCGGGGACGCCGTGAGTCGCCGCCACCCGCAGCGTGTCTCCGTCGACGACAAAG
>DATHGT010000060.1:0-11267 GCA_035317605.1 Candidatus Acidiferrum sp.
GCGGTCGTAGTCGCTGGTGGTCTCCTCGATCTGGGCGCGGATCTGCTTGATGCGGGCCTCGATGGCGTTCTGCTTGCCGGCGCCCTCGATGATCGTGGTGTTGTCCTTGTCGACGACGACCTTCTTGGCCTTGCCGAGGTCATCGAGCTTGATGTTCTCGAGCTTGATGCCGAGATCCTCGGTGATGGCCTTGCCGCCGGTGAGGATCGAGATGTCTTCGAGCATCGCCTTGCGCCGGTCGCCAAAGCCCGGGGCCTTGACGGCAGATGCGTGCAGCGTGCCTCGCAGCTTGTTGACCACGAGGGTGGCCAGAGCCTCGCCTTCCACGTCCTCGGCGATGATGAGGAGCGGCCGGCCGGCGCGAGCGACCTGCTCGAGCAGGGGCAGCATGTCCTTCATCACGCTGATCTTCTTCTCGTGGATGAGGATCAGGGCGTCCTCGATCACGCACTCCATGCGCTCGGGGTCGGTGACGAAGTAGGGCGAGAGATAGCCGCGGTCGAAGCGCATGCCCTCGACCACGTCGAGCGCGGTGTCGGCCGACTTGGACTCCTCGACCGTGATGACGCCGTCCTTGCCGACTTTTTCCATGGCGTCGGCGATGAGGTCGCCGATGGTCTTGTCGTTGTTGGCGGCGATGGTGGCGACCTGAGCGATTTCCTTCTTGTCCTTGGTCGACTTCGACATCTTCTTCAGCTCGTCGACCACGGCCTCGACGGCGGCGTCGATGCCGCGCTTGAGGCCCATGGGATTGGCGCCGGCGGTCACGTTGCGCATGCCCTCGCGGAACATCGCCTGGGCCAGGACCGTCGCGGTGGTGGTGCCGTCACCGGCCACGTCGGAAGTCTTGGACGCGACTTCCTTGAGCATCTGAGCGCCCATGTTCTCGTAGTGGTCCTTGAGCTCGATTTCCTTGGCGACGGTGACGCCGTCCTTGGTGATGGTCGGGCTGCCGAACTTCTTGTCGATGACCACGTTGCGCCCCTTGGGCCCGAGCGTGGCCTTCACGGCTTCGGCCAGGACGTTGATGCCCTTGAGCAGATGCGAGCGCGCGTCCTCGCTGAACTTGAGCTGTTTGGCCATGAGTCGTCTTCCTCCTTACTCGAGAATGGCGAGGACGTCTTCCTCGCGCATGATCAGATATTCCTTGTCTTCGATCTTCACTTCGGAGCCGGAGTACTTGCCGAACAGGATCTTGTCGCCGGCCTTGACGTCGAGCGGGATCTTCTTGCCGTCGTCACCGACCTTGCCGTTGCCGGTGGCGATGACCTTGCCCTCCTGCGGCTTTTCCTTGGCGGTATCGGGAATGATGATGCCGCCTTTCTTGACCTCCTGCTCTTCCAGGCGCTCCACGAGAATGCGGTCGTGCAACGGACGAATCTTCATCACAGTGCTCCTCCTTGATCGACGAATCTTGCTGGTATGCCGGTGAACCGGCGCCGCCCGACGGGCGCATTAGCACTTATATTAGAAGAGTGCTAACACGTCAAGTCCCCGGCTCGAGAAAGCCAAAAAGCTCAACAAATGTCGTGATTTCTGGGTGGGCGGCGCGCCGGCGACGCGTGCTACACTCGCCGGCGCCGCGAGGCTGTTGAGCGCCGCCGCGAGCCGTTTGGAGGAGGCAAGGGTGAGTCGAGATTGGTCGGGGTTCGATCGGGCGCTCGCGTCACGGCGCCGCGCGGTGGTCGAGAGCTTCGTCGAGTTCCTCCGGCTGGAGTCGGTGAGTCAGGCGCCCGCGAAGGTTCGGGTGACCGGCGAATGGCTGGCCGCCGCGCTGCGAGCGCGCGGCCTCGACGGCCGTGTGCTCGAGACCGGCGGGAACCCCGCCGTGTTCGGCGAGCGCCGGGTTCCCGGGGCCACGCGCACGGTGCTGATCTACTGTCACTACGACACCAAGCCCATTTCGCCGAAGGGATGGCTCCAGCCGAACCCGATCGACCCCGTGTTCCGTCGCGGCCTGGCCGAGACGGACGCGACGACCGTCCCGCTCGCGGAGATCGCTGACGACGAGCTGGACTCGCTCTTCCTCTACGCCCGTGGGTCGTCCGACGACAAGGGGCCGATCTGGTCGCACCTCTGGGCGGTCGAGCTGATGGACGCGCTCGGCATCGCGCCGTCGGTCAACGTGAAGTTCATCTTCGACGGCGAGGAGGAGATCGCCAGCCCGTTCTTCGGTCCCTTCACCGAGGCCCACCGCGATCTGCTGGCCGCGGACGTGGTCATCGTGACCGACGGCCCCAAGCACGGGAGCGGGCGTCCCACCATCACCGGCGGCGCCGGCGGCGTCGTGAAGATCGAGCTGGAGATCGAGGCCGCGCGCCGCGACGTGCACTCCGGCAACATCGCGGCTCCCAACCCCGCGTGGAAGCTCAGCGGGCTGCTCGCCTCCATGGCCACGCCCGACGGCGTGCCGCTGATCGAGGGCTTCGAGGACGACGTGGTCGGACCCACCGCGGGCGAGCGACAGCTGATGGCCGAGTTCCCGCTCGATCTGCCCGCGCTCGAGAAGGATCTCGGCGTGCGGCTGCCCGCGGACTATCTCGATCGCCTGATGTTCCATCCGACCCTGACCATCCGGGGACTGCACAGCGGGTTCGTGGGGGCCGAGGCCAACACGATCATTCCGCACACCGCGACGGTCGCCATCGACATCCGGATGGTGAGGAACCAGCGATGGTCGAAGGTCTACCGCCGACTGATCGATCACATCCGCGCCCAGGGCTTCACGGTGATCGAGTCGGCCGACGAGCCGCTGCCCGACGGGCTGCGAGGCCGGGCCGTGCGAGTCACCGACAAGGGCGGCTACGATCCGGCCAAGACCTCGCTCGAGCTGCCGGTGAGCCGCGAGATCATCGGGGTGGTCGAGCGCGCGCACGGCGGCCAGCGCGCGGTGCTGGCGCCGACCGCGGGCGGCAGCGTGCCGATCTGGGCGTTCACCGATATCCTCGGTCTGCCGACCCTGCTCGTCCCCTACGCCAACGCCAACAACCGCCAGCACAGCCCGAACGAGCACCTGAAGCTCGACCATCTGTTCCAGGGCATCCGCACGACCGCTCAGCTGCTGACCGACCTTTAAGCTCCCAGGTACGCACGGCGGACGTGGTCGTCGGCGAGCAAGACCCGGCCCGGGCCTTCGAGCACGATGCGGCCGGTTTCCATCACGTAGCCGCGGTCGGCCAGGCGCAGGGCCAGGTAGGCGCTCTGCTCGACCATCAGCACGGTGGTGCCATCGCGACGGATGCCCGCGATGATCTCGAACGTGGTCTCGACGACGGTGGGGGCCAGACCGAGCGAGGGCTCGTCGAACAGGATCAGGCGGGGACGTGCCATCAGCGCGCGCCCGATGGCCAGCATCTGTTGCTCGCCGCCCGAGAGCGTGCCCGCAACCTGTCGCCGCCGCTCGCCGAGGATCGGGAAGTGCGCGCACACGCGCTCGAGATCCTCGTCGATCGCGCGGCGATCTCGCCGCACGTACGCTCCCATCGCCAGGTTCTCCTCGACGGTGAGATAGGGAAACACCCGACGCCCTTCCGGACAGTGGGCGATGCCCGAGGCCAGGATCTCGGCCGGCTCGCGGTTCTGGATCTCTCGCCCGTCGTAGATGACGCGCCCCTGCGTGGCGCGGAGCAGCCCCGAGATCGCGCGCAGCGTCGACGATTTGCCGGCGCCGTTGGCGCCGATCAAGCAGATCAGCTCGCCGCGACGCACCTCGAGGTCGACGCCGCGCAGGGCCGAGATCGGCCCGTACGACGCGTGCAGTCCCTCGACGCGCAGCAGCGCGTCCTCGGCGGCCAGCGGCGCGTCCTCAGCGGCCAGCGGCGCGTCCTCAGCGGCCAGCAGCGCCTCCTCCGGTGCCGAGATACGCGCGGATCACTTCGGGATGCGTCTGAATCTCCGCCGGCGCGCCCTCGGCGATCACGCGTCCATGATTGAGCACGATCACCACGTCCGAGATGCCCATGACCAGGCGCATGTCGTGCTCGACCAGGAAGACCGTGATGTCAAGGCCGCGGATCGTGCGGATGAGCCGGCTCACGGTGTCCTTCTCGACCCCCGTCATGCCGGCCGCGGGCTCGTCGAGCAGCAGCACGCGCGGCCGCGCGGCCAGCGCGACGGCCAGCTCCACCAGCCGCTGCTCGCCGTAGGGCAGAGCGCTCGCCACATGGTCGCGGCGATGCTCGAGGCCCACGAGCGCGATGATCTCCCCGGCGCGCCCACGCAGTGAGCGCTCTTCCTCGAGGACGCGCCGCGCGCCCGCGAGGATGGCGGCGAGACCGGACGTGCCGCGCAGGTGCAGGCCGATCATCACGTTGTCGGTCACGGTGAGCGCCGGGAACACGCTGGTCTTCTGAAACGTCCGCACGATTCCGCGCCGGGCGACGTCGCAGGGTCGGAGCCCGGTCAGCGGCGCGTCGTCGTAGGTGACGCGGCCGCCGGACGGCCGCAGATAGCCGGTGATCGCGTTGAACGCGGTGGTCTTGCCGGCGCCGTTGGGACCGATCAGGCTCGTGATCGTGCCGGCCCGCACGTCGAAGCTGACGCCGTCCAGCGCGGTGACGCCGCCGAACCGCACGGCCAGATCGCGAACGGCCAGGGTCACGGAGATTTCCGCAGTCGCGACAGGGTGGGGACAATACCGCGCGGAAGGAAGAAGACGAGCAGGACGAGAATCAGCCCGTAGGTGAGCATCTGCCACTGCCACGACGTCACCTCGCGCAACGCCTCGGGCAGCGCGGTGAACAGCAGCGCGCCCACGATGGGACCGGCCAGCGTTCCCTTGCCGCCGGCGACGACCATGATGACCATCGTCACCGTGTAGGTGAACAGGAAGACCTCGGGACTCACGAAGCGCGTGTAGTGCGCGTAGAGGCCGCCGGCCACCCCGGCCATGGCCGCGCTGATCACCGCGGCGAGCACGAGATAGCGCGTGACGTCGATGCCGACCGATTCGGCCAGCGCCTCGTTCTCGCGCAGGGCCAGGAACGCGCGGCCGATGCGCGAGCCCACGAGGCGGCGACACACGAGATACGAGAGCGCGACGGCGGCCAACACGAGGTAGTAGTACGCGCGCTTGGTGCGAAACGACCACGGCCCCAGCTCGGGAGCGGGGATGCCCGGCAAGCCCAGCGGGCCGTTGGTCAGCTCCATCCAGTTCACGCTGACCAGCGAGATCACGCCGGCGAAGCTGATCGTGACGAGCACGAAGTAGGCGCCGCGCAGCTTGAGCGCCAGACGCCCGATCGCCCAGCCCGCGAGGCCGGCCAGCAGGGCGGCCAGCGCCAGGCCCTCCCACGCCGAGCGCTCGAGCTTGAGCGTGGTGAGCGCGGACGCGTAGGCGCCGATGCCGAAGAACGCGGCGTGGCCGAGCGAGAGCTGGCCCGTGTAGCCGAGCAGGAGATTGAGGCTGAGCGCGAGCACCGCGAAGATCCCCCCCATGATCAGCACGTGCAGCCAGTACGGGTTCGTGAGCCAGAACGGCGCGGTCAGCGCGACGACGGCGAGCGCGACGAGCAGCGACGTGCTGGGGAGCCGGGCACGCATGGGACGCGCGGTCTCTCCCGCGCTACCCGATGCGCTCGGTACGAGCGAAGAGGCCGGAAGGGCGGAGGAGTAGGACGAGGATGATGATCACGAACCCGACCGCGTCGCGATAGCCCGAGGAGATGTACCCAGCGCCCAGCTCTTCCACGACCCCGAGCAAGAGTCCCCCGAACGTCGCGCCCGCCACGTTGCCGAGCCCGCCCAGGATCACGACCGAGAAGGCCTTGAGCGACGCGAGGTCGCCCATCGAGGGATAGACGAGAAAGATGGGGCCGAGCAGCGCACCCGCCGCGGCGGCCAGCCCCGAGCCGAGCGCGAACGTCGCGGTGTGGATGCGCCCGATGCGCACGCCCATCAGCGCGGCGGTGTCCGCGTCCTGGAACGTCGCGCGCATCGCCCGCCCGAGCTTGGTGCGATGGATGACGAGCTGCGCGCCCACGATCAGCGCGATGGCGGTGACGAACACGAACAGCCGCAGCGGGGCGATCCCGAGCGGACCGACGACCAGCGGCTTGGTGGGAAACGGATGCGGGACGCTCTTGGCCACGCCGCCCCACCCGAGCAGCTCCGCGTTCTGCATGGCGATCCAGAGCCCGATCATCACGAGCATGACCGAATCGATCGACTCGCCGCGCAGCGGACGCAGGAGCACGCGCTCGCACAGCGCGCCCAGCACGATGCCAACAACGATTGCCGCCGGGATCGCGGCCAGGAATGGCAGACCGAGGAGGGCGAGCGTGGCGAACGCGGTGTAAGCCCCCAGCGTGTAGAACTCGCCGTGGGCGAAGTTCACCACGTTCATGAGCCCGAAGATGAGGGTGAGCCCGATGCCCAGCAGCGCGTACGTGCCGCCGAGCACCAGGCCGTTCACCAGGTGCTGGAGCAGGGCCTCCAACGGGCGCTTACTTGAACGTCGGCAGAGCGACCTTTCCGTCGCGTACCTGGACGATGAAGATGCTCGGCTTGCTCTGCCCGCTCTCCTTGCCGGCGGGCCCGTCCTTCTCGAACTTGATGGGACCGTTCACGCCCGAGATGTTCACTTTCCAGAGCGCGTCGCGCACGGCCTTGGGCTCGTCCTTGCCGGCCAGGCGCACGGCCTCGGCGATGGTCGCGATGCCGTCGTGACCGCGGAAGCCCTCGGTGAGTCCCTCGAACGGATGTCCGCGCTTGGCCCACTCGTCGACGAACGCCTTGGCCAGCTTGCCGTCGGGCATGGCCTCCGGGAACCAGGGCATGAAGAAGACGATGTGGTAGCTGCCCTCGGCCGCCGCGCCCGCCTGCTTGATGAGCTGGGTCGGCGACGAGCTGCCGCCGGTCGTGATGATCTTGCGCGTGACCCGCTGCTCCTGCGCCTGCTTGAGGATCAGCGTGATCTGCTCGACCGCGGTCGTGACGAACAGCGTGTCGCCGCCGCTGCCCTTGATCTTGGTGAGCTGCGCGCTCATGTCGGTCGCGGCCTGGTCCATGTACTCGACCACGCCCACGCTCTCGCCCTTCTTCTTGAGGACGTCGCCGAACGCGGTGACCGCGCCGCGGCCCCAGTCGGTGTTGACGGCGAGGAAGTCGGCCTTCTTCACCCCGAGCTTGCCGACCCAGGGCTCGAGCCCGAGGGCCTCCATCTCGCTGGGCGGGCTGATGCGGAAGATCCACGGGTTGCCGCGCTTGGTGATGGTGGCCGCGCTGGAGGTCTCGACGACCATGGGCACGCCGTACTCCTCGAGCTTCGGCATCGCGGCCAGCGTCATCGAGCTGCCCCAGGCGCCCATGATGGCCGGCACCTTGTCGCGGACGATGAGCTTCTCCGCCGCGCTCGCCGCTTCTTTGGGATCCGACTTGTTGTCCTCGATGACCAGCTCGACCTTGCGGCCGTTGACGCCGCCCTTGGCGTTGATCCAGTCGCGGGCGATCTCGGCCCCCATGCGGATGTAATTTCCGGACGCCGCGACCGCGCCCGAGAGGGGCTGGATCACGCCGATCTTCACGGGGGCTTGCGACTGAGCCGGGACCGGCGCCCCCGCCCCGAGCACGAGCACGACGGCGAGACCGAAGACGAGCCAGCGCTTCAACATGGGAAAGCCTCCTCGCAGGCAGAGAGTTTGCTGTTCAGGATCATAACAAGACTCGTCGTGTGGATGTTCCGCAGCCTCGGCGCGGCTTTCCACGACGGGGGAGGGGGATGACATGCCTGCAGCCAAGGCAAAAACTTACCGAGAGCAGACGTTCGATCACCTCAAGGGCCTCGACGGCATCTCGGACGCCCAGATCGACGAGCACCTGAAGCTCTACGCGGGATACATCAAGCAGGTCAACGCGCTCAACACCGAGCTGGCCGAGCTGCGCGGCGGCGGCAAGGCCTCGGGTACCCATCCCGAGTTCGCCGAGCTGACCCGCCGACTGGGCTTCGAGTACAACGGCATGATCCTGCACGAGTACTACTTCGGGAACCTGCGGCGCGCCGCCGAGCCCACGCCGCCGGCGAACTCGGGCCTGGCCCAGGCCCTCGGGCAGGCGTTCGGCTCGCTCGATCAGTGGGTCAAGGACTTCCACGCGGTGGGCGAGATGCGCGGGGTCGGCTGGGCCATCCTGTTCGAGGATCCGATGACTGATAGGTTGTCCAACCACTGGATCAGCCTGCACCAGGAAGGCGTGCCGGCCGGGTTCAAGCCGCTGCTCGTCATGGACGTGTGGGAGCACGCTTTCATGCGCGACTACAAGGCCACCGAGAGGAAGAAGTACATCGAGGCGTTCTTCCGCAACGTGGACTGGAGCGTGGTCGAGCGCCGGCTCCGCGAAGAGGCGGCCGTCCGGCCGGCCGCGGCGTGATCCGCGCGAGCGTCCTGGCGCTGCTCGTCCTCGTCGCCATGAGCGGGTGCGGCGCGCTCGCCGGCCGTCCGCTGGAGACGTGGGCGCAGGACCGCGGCCTCACCGCGCGCGTCAAGGCGCGGCTGGCCGCGGCCGACGCCGGGACGCTCACGCGCATCCACATCGATACGTACGAGAGCATCGTCTACCTGACCGGCGGCGTGACCAGCACCGAGATGAAGCGGCGCGCCGAGGAGATCGCGCGCGGCGTGCCCGGCGTCGAGCAGGTGGTCAACAACCTCCACCGGGACGTCGCGACGGGCGCGGTGCAGTATGACCTCGTGCTCTGGCACGTCAGCCCGGAGGACGTCGCCCGGCTGGCGAAATGAGATCGCCCGCTCGCGGGAAGAGCGTCGTGGGCCGAGCCTCGTCGGCTGAGCGCGCCCGATGAGATGCGAGGTCTCGAACGTCCGCCGCGTATACTCGATCGCGATGCGATACGTGATGGTTCTCATCGCGACGCTGGTGTTGGGCAGCGGCTCGGCGTGGGCGGAGTGGTTGCCCGCGGCCGAGATCCAGCCGCGGGTCGACCATCACATCCGCGAGGTCGGCGTCCTCATCGAGCACTTCGAGACGTTCGTGGCCGGCGAGTGCCCGCGCTTCTCCACCACCGCCGATTGGGAAACGTACGCCGAGAGCGAGATCGATCGCATGCTGCTGCTGGCCGCCCACGCCGAGCAGGCGTGGGTCGAGGCCAAGCGCACTGGCGACGACGACGTCCGCCGCGCCGCCAAGGCCCCGCGCCGCCGCCTCGACGAAGCGCCCAGGATCCTGAACAAGCTCTCCGCCTGCGCCGAAGGCAACGGCGTGACACTCGCGCCCGGCAGCGTCTATCGCCGCCTCGAGCGCGATCTCCCGCGCCGCCAGTCCGAAATCTCGCTCCCTCGGTAAGGACTCGGAGGGGGGCTGCACCGCAACGCCCCGTGTTATCTTGCCCGCCATGGAAAAGTCACCGTTCTCTCTCGCCGGAAAGACCGCGGTCGTCACCGGAGGCGGCACCGGAATCGGCAAGGCCATCGCCATCGAGTTCGCGAGGGCCGGGGCCGACGTCGCCATCTGCAGCCGCCAGCTCGAGCACCTCGAGCCCGTGGTCAAGGCCATTCACGATCTCGGGCGCCGCACGTTCGCGGTCGCCGTCGACGTGCGCCAGGAAGACCAGATCAAGGGCGTGGTCGAGCGCGCGGTGAAGGACTTCGGCAAGCTCGACATCATGGTCAACAACGCGGGCGCCTCGTTCCGCTCCAAGCCCGAGGACATCTCGGTGAATGGCTGGAACGCGGTGATCCAGATCAACCTCAACGGCGTCTTCCTCGGCTGCAAGTGGGCGGGCCGCCACATGCTCGAGCGCGGCGAGGGCGCCATCATCAACATCGCGTCGATCGCCGGCGTCTACGGATCCACGATGATGTCGCACTACGGCGCCGCCAAGAGCGCGGTCATCACGCTCACCCGCGAGCTGGCCATGTCGTGGGGACGCAAGGGCGTCCGCGTCAACTGCATCGCCCCCGGCCCCATCGTGACCGAGGGCTACGTCGACGTGCTCAAGAAGGGCGGCCCCGAAGGCGAGAAGGCGTACAAGGCCATCGCCGAGCACGTCGGCATCGGCCGCTGGGGCGAGGTCAACGAGATCGCCTATCCCGCCGTGTTCCTGGCTTCCGACGCCGCCTCGTTCATCCAGGGCGAGACGCTGGTCATCGACGGGGGCCCGGCCGGCCGGGAGACCGACGGGTAGGGAGCCGTCGCTAGGCCCCTCACGTAGGGTCGAATGCGCGCGCTGGTCATCGGAGCTTCGGGCCAGGTCGGAGGCGCGATCGCGTCGCTTCTGGGGAAGCGCGGTCATGACGTCGTCGGCACGCATCACGGACAATCGCAGCCGGGGACGCGCGCACTCGATCTGACTGACGCCACCGCGACCGAGCGGTGCATCGCGGACTTCGAGCCCGACTGGGTCATCTGCCCCGCCGCGCTGACGGCCGTCGACTACTGCGAGAGCCATACCGACGAGGCGATGGCCGCCAACCGCGACGCTCCCGCCGCCGCCGCCCGCGCCGCCGCCAAGCGCGGCGCCGGCTTCGTCTACTTCTCGACCGAGTACGTCTTCGACGGCACCGCCGGCCCGTACGCGGAGGACGATCCCGTCAACCCGCAGTCGGTCTACGCCCGCAGCAAGCTCGAAGGCGAGCGCCGCGCCGTCGAGGAAAACCCGCGCACGATCGTGATCCGCACCACGGTCGTCTACGGTCCCGAGCACCAGGGCAAGAACACGGTCTACCAGATCCTCCGCCGCGCCCGCGCCGGCGAGCCCATCCGCGTCCCGAACGATCAGCGCACGAGCCCGACCTACAACGTCGACCTCGCCGCCGCCACGGTGGAGCTGATCGAGCTCGATTTCCGCGGCGTGCTCAACGTGGCCGGCCCGGTCGTGATCGACCGCCACGCCTTCGCCCTCGAGGTCTGTGCGGCGTTCAGCCTGGACGCGGGGCTGGTGGAGGGCGTCACCACCGAGTCGATGCGCCAGCCCGCGCGACGCCCGCTGAGCGCGGGACTGACGATTGATCGCGCTCGGAGCCTGCTGCGGACGGCGCTGCGCGGACCACGAGAAGCGCTCGAGGACATGCGCCGAGCGCTGGAATCGGTGCGGTAGGACGCGCGGTTGGGTCCCTGGGCTTGCGCGTTTCGGTCCCGCGCGACGCGTCGGGCGCGTCGCGCGCCGGCGCGGGCCGCGCGACGTGCCGCTTCTGTTGACACTCCCCGCAAACGTCCGTAGGATCAGGCGTTGCGTCGTCTGCGGTGACCGTAGCTCAATTGGTCAGAGCACTGGACTGTGGCTCCAGGGGTTGTGGGTTCGATTCCCATCGGTCACC
>DATHGT010000061.1:0-3104 GCA_035317605.1 Candidatus Acidiferrum sp.
CTGAGTCGCGAAGTTGATGCGCATGTAGTGCAGCATCGCGTCCTGCATGGCGACCTGCAGGCGATGGCCCTCGCCCGTCTCGCGGCGCTTGTACAGCGCGCCCAGGATCGTGATCGCCATCAGCATGCCGGTGCCGGTATCGCCGATCGAGATGCCGGGGCGGGTCGGCGGGCCGTTCTTGTCGCCGGTGACGCTGAAGGTGCCGCCGCACGCCTGGGCGATCATGTCGAAGGCGAGGTTGTGCTCGAACGGGCTGCCTTCGCCGAAGCCCTTGACCTGGGCGTAGATGATGCTCGGATTGATCGCCTTCACGACGTCGTAGGACAGGCCGAGCCGCTCGATGGCGCCCGGGGCGAAGTTCTCGATCATCACGTCCGCCTTGGCAAGCATGTCCTTGACGAGCTCGAGCCCCTTGGGGGACTTGAGATTGAGGGTGATCGACTTCTTGTTGGCGTTGAAGGCGTGAAAATAGTAGGGATCGTTGTCGGGCTGGCCGGGGCGAAGACGGCGGCCGGGGTCGCCCATTTTCGGGTTCTCGATCTTCACGACCTCGGCCCCCAGCCAGGCGAGTGCCTCGGTAGAGGACGGACCGGCCTCGAACTGGGTGAAATCGACGACCTTCACGCCCTTCAGGAAGCTGAAGTCGCTAACGCTGGCGGACATAGAGTCTCCTTTTCGACGATCTCGCGAACACGATGCGAGCGAGACATAGCGCGGCGACGCCGGGCCTGTCAAATGCGACGAGCCCGCGGGCCTCGTCGGGCGGTTTGACTTGGGTCGTGCTGGGAGCATACGCTCACCCGAAATCGCACTTCACCTGTCGGGGGAGGGCCACATGAGCGCGCACCATACGCCCGAAGAAATCCGCAAGGACCTCACGCACCCCGTCGTCGACGGCGACGGGCATTGGGTCGAGTACACCCCGGTCTTTGCCGAGAAGATCCGCAAAGTCACGGGCGACCTCGGCGCCAACGGCTTCTTGCAGTCGCAGCGGCGCGGGCCGGATTCACTCGGCATGACCCCCGAGCAGCGCGCGGAGCGCGGCGTCGCGATGGAGGGGTTCTGGGGCCGGCAATCGACCAACACCCGCGACCGCGCGACGGCCATGATGCCCAGGATGCTGTACGACCGGGCCGACGAGCTCGGCATCGATTTCGGCATCGTCTATCCGACCGCCGGGCTCGGCATCCCGCGCATCGCGGACGACGCGACCCGGCGCGCGGTGATCCGCGGCTTCAACGTCGTCACCCACGAGTACTTCAAGGACCTCGGCGACAAGCTGACCCCGGCCGCGGTGATCCCGGTGCACACGCCGGACGAGGCGATCGAGGAATTGACGTTCGTCACCGAGCAGCTCGGCTCGAAGGTCTGCATGTTCGGCAGCGGCGTGCGCCGGCCGATCCCGCACGCCAAGGGCGCCCCCGCCGACCTCGCGCGCTACGCCCAGGGCTTCGATCAGCTCGGCCTCGACAGCGATCACGACTACGACCCGCTGTGGCAGAAGTGCCGCGAGCTCGGCATC
This sequence comes from Candidatus Acidiferrum sp., assembly GCA_035317605.1. GTDB lineage: Bacteria > Methylomirabilota > Methylomirabilia > Rokubacteriales > CSP1-6 > DATHGT01. Next base: position 1,523 of record DATHGT010000061.1, read on the forward strand.
GCGCCGACCTTCCATACCGGCGGCCGCTCCTACGGCGAGCGCAACAGCCCGTCCAACTTCACCTTCAACCACATCGGTCACTTCGCCGCGGCCGGCCACAACGTCGCCAAGGCGTTGTTCCTCGGCGGCGTGACCCGGCGCTTCCCCGATCTGCGCTTCGCGTTCCTCGAGGGCGGCGTCGGCTGGGGCTGCCAGCTGTTCTGCGACCTGATCGAGCATTGGGAGCGGCGCGGCGCCAAGGGTATGGCGAACATGGACCCGACCAAGCTCAATCGCCCGCTGCTGCGCGAGCTGGTCGGCAAGTACGGCTACGGCGATATCGCCGCCGAGCTCGACAAGCGCGACGGCTGGCCGCTCGAAGAAGACTTCCTCACCGGCGGGATGCCGCCCGACGACTACATCCACTGCAACATCACCCAGAAGCAGGACTGGATCGACCTCTACGCCACCCCGTACTATTTCGGCTGCGAGGCCGACGACCGGATGAACGCGGTGGCGTTCGGCAAGGCGATGCCGCTGGGCGCGCGGATCAACGCGATCTACAGCTCCGACATCGGGCATTTCGACGTCGTCGACATGCGCGACCCGTTGCCCGAGGCGTTCGAGTTGGTCGAGGACGGCCACATCACCGAAAGCGATTTCCACGACTTCGTCTTCGGCAATGCCGTGCGGCTGTGGGGCACGCAGAACCCGCGCTTCTTCGAGGGCACGGCGGTGGCCAAGGAAGCCGCGGCGTTGTTGAAGCGTGGTGCCCCGACCCCGCGCGACGCGGCGAAATAGCCCCGAACGCGGGCGTCTCGCCCGCATTCTTCCACGCTCAGGGCCGGGTCACGCCCGGCCCTGAGCATTGGGACCCGCCGGAGACCGAGGAGAGTTCATGCGCGTCTACATGTTCCACCTCATGCCGTGGCCGCACCTGCCCGCGGACTTCGCCCAGACCCACGACACCGCGTGGGTCGTCTGCGAGAACGCGCTGTACGACGCCGAGCGCGGCCACGAGGTCTACAACCGGTATCTCGATGAGCTCGAGCTGGCCGATCAGGTCGGCTTTGACGGCGTGTGCGTCAACGAGCATCACCAGAACGCGTACGGGCTGATGCCGTCGCCCAACATCATGGCGGCCTGCCTGGCCCGGCGGACGACGCGGGCCAAGCTCGTCATTCTGGGCAACGTCCTCACCCTCTACGACCACCCGCTGCGCGTGGCCGAGGAGATCGCCATGCTCGACGTGATCTCGGGTGGGCGCGTCGTCTCGGGGCAGGTGGTCGGCACGGGCAACGAGTTCTTCTCCTACAACGTCAACCCCACCTACGCGCGCGAGCGCTTCTACGAGGCTCACGAGCTGATCGTGAAGGCGTGGACGGAGCCGGGGCCGTTTCCCTGGGAAGGCACGCACTACCGCTTCCGCTACGTCAACGTGTGGCCGCGGCCCTTCCAGAAGCCCCACCCGCCCATCTGGATCCCCGGCTCGGGCTCGCGCGAGACCATCGAGTGGGTGGCCAGGAAGCGCTACATCTATATGGTGCTGCCGACGCTTGCGCCCTACGCCCTGCGGGCGGCCACGGCCGAGGCGTTCCGGGCC
>DATHGT010000062.1:0-6435 GCA_035317605.1 Candidatus Acidiferrum sp.
CAGGCTCTCGCGCGGCTCCTCGACGGCGCCCTTCTCGGTGGTCGACACGTACACGGGGACTCTCAGATAGACGCTGGGCTCGCCGGGATGCCCGGCCTCGCGCCACGCACTCCGGTAGCTCGCCAGGTGCTCCTGGAGATCGGGGATCTCGGCGGCGCGGAGGCCGATGAAGATGGGCAGCCCCATCTTGCCGACGGCCGGAAACGTCTCGTCGGAGTTCGCCGCCATGCGGATGGGCGGGTGCGGGCGCTGCACCGGCGTGGGCGTCACGGTGGCGTTCTTCACGTGGAAGAACTGGCCATCGTAGCTGAACGGCTCGCCCTTCCACGCCAGGCGAATGATCTCGAGTCCTTCGCGGAAGCGCCCCTGGCTCTCGGCGTAGGGGATGCCATACGTGTCGTAGGAGCGCACCACGCCGCTCCGGCCGATCCCGAACTCGATGCGCCCCTCGCTGATGTGATCGATCGTGGCGACCTCTTCGGCGATCTTCAGCGGGTGATTCAGCGGGATCACGGTGACCGCGGTCCCGATGTGCAGGCGCTTGGTGCGGGTGGCGATCGAGCTGGCGATCGGCAGTGACGCCGAGACCACCGAGCGCACGGGATCGAAGTGGATCTCGCCGAGCCAGATGCAATCGATGCCCCAGGCCTCGGCCTGGTCCACCAGACTCCACGTCTCAGCGAACGCCTCGGCCTGGCTCAACCCCTGACGCTTCTGCTCCACGAACAACCCGAAGTGCATGAGGGAGATCTCCTTACAGTTCGTTCCAGCTCTTGGCGTCCATGAACTGGCGCCAGCGGCCGTAGAAGCTGCGCTGGTTGTTCTCGCTGGCCACGGCCTGGGTCACGTCGAGGATGCGGCCGGGCAGCGCGAGCCCGTGGTCCTCGAAGCTGTCGGTCGCTCGTCCCAAGCCCATTTCGTAGTTGTCAGGGTACCGGCGGGCAATCGCGCCGCGGCTGGCCGTGTGGGCGTAGTTCCAGTTCTCCATGTCGTCCTGCTCGGTGAGCCCGGACGGACCGGAGTAGCGGATGTAGTAGTGGCGCAGGAAGTTCTTCACCTCGGGCGGCGCGTCGGCATCCACCAAATAGATGCGCCACACTTCGGTCTGGTGCGGTCCGCGCGGATGCCACACCGCCAGCGTGCGGGGCTGGCGCGCGAGCGGAGAGGCGTTGGGGAACATGGTGCCGGGGCCGCCGAAGAGCCTCCAGTGCTCGCCGAGCCGGCGCCGGCGGTCTTCCTCGCAGCGGCGGAAGTAGTCGGCGACTTCGGGGGCGTCCTGATACGCCGGGGCGATGGCCGCGTCGTGGTTGCGCAGGAACGCGATCATCGAGTGACCGAGCTCGGGAAAGGTCACGTCGAGCATCCGCGACTCGTTGCGCTCCTGCATGTCGCGCCGGCCCCGGCCGCTCGGCCCGATGCCGACCAGGTCCACCGAGCGGTGGCTGACGTTGTGATAGCGGTCGCCCGAGAAGTTCTCGGCCGGAAACTTCCAGTTGCAGGGGATCAGCCACTTGTGAATCCCGCCGATCACCTCGGTCGCGCCCTGGCGACCCTCGGTGCCGCCCTCGCGTCCGTCCCAGGCATCGAGCAGCAGGTCGAGGTAGAGCTTGTAGCCGCCGATGTAATCGAGGAAGGGCGGCGCGTCGGGATCCCAGGTGGCCCAGATCGCGCCCTTGTAGTTTTGCATCTGCGCCACTTCGATGAGGCCCCAGCGCTGCCGGTCGAACTCCGGGCCGTAAGCTTCTTTGGCGAACGGCACCCCGACCAGCGCGCCGTTGGTGGCGTAGCTCCAGCCATGGTACGGGCAGGTGAAGACCGGCGCGTTGCCCTCGTCGTAACGGCAGTCCTTCATGCCGCGGTGGCGGCACGAGTTCAGGAACACGTGGATGCTCCCGGCCGCGTCGCGGCAGAGGATGACCGATTCCTCGCCCATCGACGAGGTGAGGAAGTCGCCCGACTTGGGGACCTGGCTCTCGTGGCCGACGAAGAGCCAGGCGCGGGCGAAGATCTGCTCCCGCTCCTGCTCGTAGATCTCCTCGTTCACGAAGATCTCGCGGCTGATGACCCCCCGGTCCGGGTCGACCAGGCCGTTGACGCTTCGATGACTCGAACCAGACATCGTGATGGCCTCCACGTCCGGCGCCTGCTGGCGCCGCCGGGCGCTCCTGGCGCCGGCCGGCGTCTGACGATAGCGCCAGCCGGCTCCTGCCGCAATGGAACGTCGCGTATTGTGTTCGGCCCCGCCCGGCTGTAGCATCCGGCAACTCGCGGGTCCGCCGACCCGTTCACGGGTCCGCCGACCCGTGATCCTGATGTCCAGACAAGTCCCCTACTTCTCGAGGCTCGAGGAGGACAGGTCCATGAAGCCAGCCCGGCTTTTCCTATCGATCGTCGCGCTGCTCGTCTGCACGTCGTTCGCGTGGGCGGCGCCCGAGGGGGCCAAGGTCGGCCCCGAGGGAACCTTGACGGTCGCGGTGGCCACCTTCGGGAACGAGCGGTGGCTGCCGAATCTGTACGTCGGCGCCGAGGACGTCGTCCTCAAGCCGATGTTCGAGAATCTGCTCACCCGCGACGCCAAGGGCGAGCTGGCGCCTTCGCTCGCCGAGCGGTGGCAGGTCCTGGACGGCGGCAAGACGTGGAAGTTCTCCCTGCGCAAGGGCGTCAAGTTTCACAACGGCACCGAGCTGACGGCCGAGGACGTCCGATTCACCTTCACCACCCTCGCCAAGGAAGGCTCGGCCAACTCGCTGGCCCCGGAGTTCCGGCTCATCAAGAGCATGGAGGTCGAGAACCCGCACACGCTGACCGTGCGCTTCGAGAAACCCTCGGTGGTGTTCGGCAACAAGGTGAACCAGGGACTGTTCGCCTCGACCTCGTTCATCCAGTCCAAGAAGCACATCGAGACCTTGGGTGAGCAGGGCGCCGAGCGGCAACCCGTCGGCACGGGCCCGTGGAAGTTCGTCGAGCACATCAGGGGCGACCGGATCGTCTACGAGGCGGTCGATCCGCACTGGCGGCAGACGCCGCACTGGAAACGGCTGGTCATCCTCAAGGTGCCGGAGCCGGCGACCCGGATGGCGATGTTGCGGGCCGGCGGCGTCGACGTCATCGAGGTGGGCGGCGAGTACGTGGACGAGCTCAAGAAGGTCGGCGTGCGGACGCTCACGATGCCCAACGTCGCCTGGCTCTACATCATCCTCGGCGGGCAGTGGCCCACCAAGTCCACCTATGATCCGAAAGTGCCGTGGGCGCAACCCGACGCCGAGAAGGCCAAGAAGGTCCGGCTGGCCCTGAACTACGCGGTCGACAAGCAGGCCATCATGCAGCGCATTCTCGGAGGCCTCGGCACCGTGAGCGGCGCCTGGCTCTCGTTTCCCAACGACCAGTGGGCCACCGATCAGCTCAAGAAGCCGTACCCCTACGACCCGACCAAGGCGAAGGCGCTACTCGCGGAGGCCGGCTACGCCGGCGGATTCGACCTGACCATGAACCTCACCGCGTGGCCCGGACGCGGCTATTTGCCCGACGTCGGCGAGGCCGTGGCGACCTACTGGGAGAAGATCGGCATCCGGGTGAAGCGGCGTCCGGTCGACCGCGCGGTGTTCGCCGCCGACTTCCGCGCCCGCGCGTATTCCGGGGTGACGGTCGCCTACGCGGCTCCGCTCGTGGCGCCGGAGCCCTGGGAAGTGCTGTATCGCGGGGGCTACACCAAGGGGTCGCTGAACCTCTTCATGGAACATCCCAAGCTCGACGATTTCATCGACCGTCTCGCGGTACAGCCGAACCACGCCGAGCGCGTGCGCATCATGCGCGAGGAGATGCTGCCGTGGCTGCACGACTACGTGCCGGCGGTGGCCATCGGCGCCATGCACGCCATCGCCGGCGTCGGCCCAAAGGTCGGCGAGTGGCCGCTCATCCCCGGGCACATGGGCTTTCACAACTGGGAATACGTCGCGCGCGCCAAGTAGCCGGCGTCCGCGAGGAGGAATGTCATGAAACGAGTGTCGCTACTCGTGCTGTCGATCGCGACGGTGCTGGCGTGTGCCCTCGGCGTGTCGCCGGCGGAGGCGAAGCCGGAGGGGACGCTGACGGTCGCGGTGTCGACCTTCGGCAACGAGCGCTGGCTGCCGCACCTTTACGTCGGCGCCGAGGACGTCGTGCTCAAGCCCCTGTGGGAGAACCTGCTCTCGCGCGACGCCAAGGGCAATCTCATCCCCATGCTGGCCGAGAAGTGGCAGGTCGCGGACGGGGGGAAGACCTGGCGGTTCCAGCTCCGCAAGGGCGTGCAGTTCCACAACGGGACCGAGCTGACGGCCGAGGACGTGAAGTACACCTTCACCTCGCTCGCCCGCGAAGGCTCGGCCAACTCGCTGGCCCCGGAGTTCCGGCTGATCAAGAGCATGGAAGTCGAGGGCCCGCACGCGATCACCATCCGCTTCGAAAAGCCGTTCGTGACGTTCGGCAACCGGGTCACCCAGGGCCTGTTCGCCTCGGTCGCCTACATCCAGCCGAAGAAATACCTCGAGAGCGCCGGTGATCAGGGCGCCGAGCGCCATCCGGTCGGCACCGGTCCCTGGAAGTTCGTGGAGCACGTGCGCGGCGACCGCATCGTGTTCGAGGCGGTGGAGAACCACTGGCGCGCGACGCCCCACTACAAGCGCCTGGTGTTCATCAAGGTGCCCGAGCCCTCGACGCGCATGGCCATGCTGCGCGCGGGCAACGCCGACGTGATCGAAGTGGGCGGCGAGTACGTGGACGAGCTGAAGAAGGTCGGCATCCGCACGCTGGTGATGCCCAACGTGGCCGCCATCTGGGTCATCCTCGGCGGACAGTGGCCGACGAAGCCGAGCTACGACCCGAAGGTGCCGTGGGCGCAGCCGGATGCCGAGCGCGCGAAGAAGGTGCGCCACGCCCTCAACCTGGCCGTCGACAAGAAGGCCATCATCGAGCGCGTGCTCGGCGGCGTGGGCACGCCGGTGGGAACCGTGAACTACTACCCCAACGACCCGTGGATCTCCGACGCGTTGCTCAAGGTGGCCTACGATCCTCCGAAGGCCAAGCAATTGCTTGCCGAGGCCGGCTATCCCACCGGGTTCGAGGTGACGATGAACCTCACGCCGTGGCCGGGCCGCGGATTCCTTCCCGACGTGGGCGAAGCCGTCGCCACGTACTGGGAGAAGGTGGGCATCAGGGTGAAGCGGCGGCCGGTGGATCGGGCGGTGTTCGCCGCCGATTTCCGCGCGCGCGCGTACGCGGGCGTGGCGCTGGCCTACGCCGGTCCCATCATCGCGCCCGAGCCGTGGGAGCTGTTCCAGCGCATCTCCCACACGAAGTCGGCGGTGCACCTGCTGGTCGAGAACCCCAAGCTCGACGCGTACCTCGATCGCCTGGGCGCGGAGCCGAGCGTCGCCGAGCGGACGCGGATCATGCGCGACGAGATGGGGCCATGGCTCCACGACTTCATGCCCGGCATCGCCATCGGCGCCACCCACTCGATCGCCGGCGTCGGCCCCAAGGTCGGCGAGTGGCCGCTGATCCCCGGACACATGGGCGTCCACAACTGGGAGTACGTCACGCCAAAGCGCTAGAGGAGGGCTTCCATGTTCCACTTCATCTGGTTCGTCATCGTGGGGTTCGTCATTGGTCTCATCGCGCGCGCGGTGGTGCCCGGGGTCGATCACATGGGGTTCATCGCGACCACGGTCGTTGGCATCGTGGGGTCCGTGATCGGAGGCTTCATCGGCAACCTCATCAAGCGGCCTGAGCCCGGCTCGAAGTTCCATCCCGCCGGGTTCCTCCTGTCCATCGTGGGCGCCATCGTGCTCCTCTGGCTGTTGCGTTTCGTTCGCTAGCGCCGGCGTCACAGAGGCTCCAGTCAGGCGATGGCACCGGCTCCTCGTGCGCGACCCCGGCGACCTGCTGTTCATCACGCCGACGCTTGGAACCAAGCACGGCGGCTTCGAGAAGACGCCGCGCGAAACCGGGGAGTGACGCGCCGGCTCGACTTCGCTTTGACGATGCCGGACGCCAAGGGCGACTCACGGAGGTCGAGATGAGCCTTTCCAAACCGGAGTACGTGTCGGACCTCGTCGTGTACTTGCTCAATCGGCTCGGCGTGGAGTACGTCACGCTCAACCCCGGCGCGACCACGCGCGGGATGCACGAATCGCTGGTGACCTACGGCGGGAACACGGCGCCCGAGGTCATCACCTGCAGCCACGAGGAAATCGCGGTGGCCATGGCCGAGGGCTATTACCTGGCGACGGGGCGGCCGCAGGCGACGCTGGTGCACAACATCGTCGGGCTTCAACACGCCAGCAAGGCCATCTACGAGGCCTGGCTCAATCAGGTCCCGATGATCATCATCGGGGGGACAGGACCGCTCGACTCCAGCCATCGACGGCCGTGGATCGACTGGATCCACACCGCGCAGGT
>DATHGT010000063.1:0-2674 GCA_035317605.1 Candidatus Acidiferrum sp.
GAGCTTTCCATGATGGCCCGGCTGATCGGCGCGTTGCGGATCGACGTCCCCATGAGCGCGTCGCACCCGCGGGCCATGCCGACCATCTCGGCCTCGCTGTTGCCCTGCGGCGTGTCCCACGACGCCTTGCCCAGAATCAGCTCGCAACCCTTGTCCTGGAGGTGCTGATGCGCTTTGCCGTCGTCGGCGACGGGAGCGAACACGAAGACCTTGGCCTGGCTCATGACGATTCCCCTCTCAGACGATTCAGCGGTCCTGGGGCGCGGGGGCGCGCTCGGGCTGAACGTGGCCGCAGCTCCGGCAGGTGCGCAGCTCCGCGCTGGCGTCGAACGCTTCGATCGCGGTCTTGAGCTGCTTCTCGATGTCGGCCACGTGCATGACGATCTCGTGGAGCTTGGCGTCGCACCGCTCGCAGAACCACTGGAGCGCCTCGGTCTGCGCGGCCGTCCGCTTGATCTCGATCACGAGCCCCCAGGTGTCGGCGGGACGATGCGGCGAGTGCGGGATCAGGGCCGGCACCAGGAACATCTCGCCCTCGTGGATCGTGCGGTGACGGCGCCGGCCGTCCTCCAGGTACTCGAGGTCCATGTCGCCCTCGAGCATGTAGAAGATCTCGTCGGAGGGATCGACGTGGAAGTCGCGCCGCGCGTTCGGCCCGCGAATCACCATGGCGGTGAACTGCGAGTCGTCCCAGATCACCTTGTTGCCGACGGGCGGCTCGAAGGCCGCCCGGTTCTCCTCGATCCAGCGCCACAGCCCGAACGCCAGCAGTGGTTTCATCGCCCGGAGTGTACCATCCAGCCATGGGCTCGCCGCTCTCCCCGTCGTTCCAAGCGCTGGCCAACCGGGTGGTCGCGGAGTATCGCGCCGCGCTCGGGGACGACTTGATCGCGCTCGCGCTGTTTGGCTCGGTCGCGCGCGGGGAAGCCCGTCCCATCAGCGACCTCGATCTGTACGTGGTGACGCGCCTGGCGATTCTCGGGGATCCTCGCCTGCGCACGATCTGGAAGCGCATCGACGCGAGCCCGGAGTACCAGGCGCTCGTCGCCTCCGGATACCGGCCGACACCGTCGCCGGTCCTGCACACCGTCGAGGATCTGCGCCGCCACTCCTGGATCCTGCTCGACATCACCCATCACGGGATCGTGCTGTACGATCCCGCGTCGGTGCTCGAGCGGGAATTGAACGCGGTGCGCCGACGAATGGCCGAGCTGGGGTCGCGCCGGATCGAGCTGGCGGACGGCAGCTGGTACTGGGACCTCAAGCCCGACTGGCGCCCCGGTGAGGTCGTGGACCTTTGACCAACGGCGAGCGCGCCGACCGTCTCTTCCGCGAGGCGCGCCAGATCGCCGGGGAGATGCGGCGCGCTCTTGCCGACGAAGCCTGGAACCTCGCGACCCGACGGGCTCAGGAAGCGTTGGAGCTGGCCATCAAAGCGCTGCTGAGCGAGATGACTGTCGACTACCCGAAGGTCCACGATCCGGCGCCGGTGTTCGTCCATGCGATCCGAGCACGCGGGATCGAGGCCGACGCGGCGGCGCTGGATTCTCTGTCCACGCTCTCCCAGGAGCTCGCGAGCATCCGAGGTCCCGCCTTCTACCAGGAAACGATCGTCACCGAGGCCCAGGCACGCGATTGGGTCCAGCGCGTCGAGCGTGCACTGGAGTTCACAGAGGAACTTCTGAGGCGGTTGCGGAGAACGACATAGATGATGGACCGGGCGGCGCTGGAGCGGGCGATCGACGCGTTCTGGGACGATTGGCAGCGCGGGGTGCACTTTCCGCAGGGCTGGCGGGAACGACTCGACCTCGACGACGCGTACCGTATTCAGCTCGGGCTCGTCGCGCGCCGGTGCACGGGTGGCGTCAGACAGGTCGGCTGGAAGGTCGGACTCACGGCGAAGGCAATCCAGGAGCAGTTCAACGTCCACGAGCCCGTGTTTGGGTGTCTCCTGAGCGAGGGCCGGATCGAGACCGGTCACGTGTTCCGTCACGCCGATCTGATCACGCCGGGATTCGAGAACGAGGTGTGCGTCATACTCGCTCGTCCGCTCGAAGGACCGGGGCTCTCGATCGCGGACGTCGCGCGCGCGGTCGCCCACTGTCACCCCGCGCTCGAGATCGTCGAGAAGCGCGGGGATCTCACCGGCCAACTCGCCCTGGCCCTCGCCGACAACGCCGAGCAGAAAGCCTTCGTGGTCGGCCGGCCGGTTCCCCTCACGCCCGACCTCGACCTCTCGTCGATCGGCGTGCGCGTCGCCATCAACGGCGCCGAGATCGCGACCGGACGGGGCGACGCGGTGCTGGGCCACCCGCTCAACTCCATCGCCTGGCTCGCCGCCAAGCTTTCCACGTACAGCCGTCGACTCGAAGCCGGCGATCACATCATCACCGGCTCCTTCACTCGCCAGTTCCTGATCGCGCCCGGCGACCGCATCCGCAGCGAGTTCGACCGCCTCGGCCCCGTCGAAGCTGCCTTCGCGTGAAGCGAGATCGCCCCCTCTTCTCTCCTATGCTCCCCGACCCTGCGCCCACTGTTGTTAGCAAGTGATCTGTCCGCTCGGGTTTTGACACGTCATCTGTCCGCGCCCCACGGTTTGACACGGCGTCTGTCCGCCCAGGGTCATGGCTGGAGAGCCTCAGCTCGGGCGCGCGGCGCGCGGCGGCGGCCGGCG
>DATHGT010000064.1:0-20723 GCA_035317605.1 Candidatus Acidiferrum sp.
TCAGACCAGATGCCGGAGCGGATGCGCGCGCTGGTCGTCGATGACGACTACGACGTCCGGACCTTTCTCGCCGGTGTCCTCGCCAAGCAGGGCATCACCATCGCCACCGCGGGCTCCGGAGCCGAGGCGATGGCGGTGCTGGGTCGCGAGGAGTTCGACGTCGTCCTGCTCGACCTGCGTCTGCTCGACGCCACCGGCCTCGACGTGCTGCGCTGGGCCCGCGGGGCCGAGATCGACACCGAGTTCATCGTGCTCACCGGCCACGCCGAGGTCGAGACCGCGGTGGAAGCGATGCGGCTCGGCGCCTACGATTTTCTCGCCAAGCCCTGCCGCAACTCCGAGCTGCTCCAGGTCGTGGGCAAGGCGGCCGAGAAGAAGTCGCTCCGCCGCGAGAACGTGGCCCTCAAGGAAGTGATGCGGCGCGAGGGCCTGCCGCGACTGGTGGGCGAGTCGGCGGTGGTGCGCGAGGTGCTCGCGATGAGCGAGCGGGTCGCGGCCAGCGACAGCCCCGTGCTGATCCAGGGCGAGAGCGGCACCGGCAAGGAGCTGGTCGCGCGCACGATTCATCTCCAGAGCCCGCGGGCCGGACGGCCGTTCGTTTCGGTCAACTGCGGCGCCCTGCCGGACACCCTGCTCGAGACCGAGCTGTTCGGCCACCGTCGCGGCGCCTTCAGCGGCGCCGTCGCCTCCCGTGTCGGACTCTTCGAAGCGGCCGACGGTGGCACCCTGTTCCTCGACGAGATCGGTGAGATGTCGCCGGCCATGCAGGTGCGACTGCTGCGCGCGCTCGATTCGGGGGAAGTCCGGCGCGTCGGTGAGGAGCGGGCGTTTCACGTCGACGTCCGCATCGTCGGCGCCACCGCCAAGGACCTGAGCCGCGAGGCCGCCGAGGGCCGCTTCCGCTGGGACCTGTTCTACCGGGTGAGCACGGTGATCGTTCCCGTCCCGCCGCTGCGCGCCCGGCGCGACGACATCCCGCTGCTCGTGCGGCACTTCGCCACCGGCGCCGGCCGTGACGGCCGCACGCTGGCCTTTTCAGATGAGGCGCTGACCCTGCTCGTCGACTACGAGTGGCCCGGCAACGTCCGCGAGCTGCGCAACGTGATCGAGCGGCTTCAGATCCTCCATCGGGGTGACCAGGTGCAGCCGGGGGACCTGCCGCTCGAGCTGCGCGCGTCCCGTCCGCGCCCGGTGCCGGTCGAGGATGCGCTCGTGTCGCTCGCCGAGATCGAGCGCCGTCACGTGGACCAGGTGCTCACGGCCACCGGATGGAACAAGGCCCGGGCCGCTCGCATCCTCGACGTCGACATCAAGACCCTCAACAAGAAGATCAGGGACTTCAGGCTGAGCCGCCCCGCCTGACCGCCGATCCTTGCCAGGGAGAAGCTCCGTGGCAGGGAGGTTCTCCCAGCCTCGACGGGTGCGGTAGTTCCTCCAATCCGAAACGGATCAGAGAGTTAGCGCGCAGTGCGTGTGGCACTTCCGTTGCCCTATGCAACGTCCATCATGGACATCATCAAGCCGCTGCCGACGCCCTCGTTCGACGTCCCGAAGCGTCCGGTCGTGCGACCATCCGGGGTCGTCGTTCCCCGTGGAGACATCGTGCTCAGCCGCCGGCAGCGGCCCATCGTCCCGCGCCCGCGCGTGACGATCGCCGGCCCCGGCCTGCGTCCGGACGCCACCGCGGTCCGCATCGAGGCGGCCCGCTCGGCTCTCCAGACGCTGGCCGATGCGCGCGACGGGTTCGTGGCGCGCGCGGCCGCCGCGCGCGAACGGGTGCGCACGGCCCCGGACGAGCGCGTTCGCGTCGAGGCCATGGCGGAGACCTATCGCGCGGAGGCGGCCCTGGACGACGTGTTGCGCCGCACCCTGAGTGAAGTGACAGCCCTCATGGAGGAGCGTGGTCTGCGATGATCGCCGAGACGACGAAAGCAAAGCTCTACTACTTGCCGGCGGCCGAGCCGGTGCAGGCCCCGCCACCCGTTTCACGCTGGACCATCCTGCGTCGTCGCCTGCTCCGCGGCGTCTGGCGGGCGCGGCTCTCGCTGTCCGACATCCGCCTCGGGTCGTGGCGCGCGCGCCGGGGTCAAGGCGACGACTACGCCGCGCTGCTCGATTCCGTCCTCGGTGACAGCCGGGCCGAGCTGATCGATCGCCGGCGGCGGAAGCCCTCGCGCCCGGCGACCATCCTCGACTTCGAAGCCGCGCGCCTGCGCCTGCGCCCTCGAGCGATCTGACGACCCGGTTCGCCGCGCAGCGGCGAACCCTCCGGTCGCCGCGCAGCGGCGACCCGCGTTGACGCCTCTCCGGCGCGTCGGTAGACTGCGCCGGTCATGGCGATCCTTTCGAGCGCGCGAACGGCGCGAGCTCTCCGCCGAAATCGCGCGGGGCTCGCCGTGCTCGCCACCGCCCTCGCGTTCACCGCGTGCTCCGAGCCGTCGACCCCCGGCGGCGCCGCCGCCGAGCGCGGCCGCCAGGTCTACCTCTCGCAATGCATCGCCTGCCACAACGCCGACCCCGCCCGCGCGGGCCCGATCGGGCCGCCGGTCAAGGGTTCGTCCCGCGAGTTGCTGGAGGCCAAACTGCTGCGCGGAACGTATCCACCCGGCTACGCGCCCAAGCGTCCGACGACGCTCATGCCTCCCCAGCCGGCGCTGGCCGGGGACACCGACAACCTCGCGGTCTTTCTCAATCGCTGATCGTCGACGGCGGGAGAGGCGTGGTGGCGTCGGACGATCCGGCGGCTCACCGCCGGATCGTCCGACGAACGGCCGGGCGGAACCTCAGCGGCGGAAGAGGATTTCCAGCGCCACGTAGATGATCGCGGTCAGGACGAAGCCTCCCCAGAACGTACCTTTGAGCGTGCTGAGCATCTTCTTGCCGGCGCCCGTGGTCCCCACCATCGCGTTGAACTCCGCCACCGCCAGCACGAGGATGAGCAGGATCAGCGCGCCGATCTTGGCGCCCCGCGTGCCGGGTTGGGACATCGTGCCCAAGTGGCGGGCCGCCCCCATGAAGAACAGCATGGGGATCGACAGCAGCACGTTCGTCCGGGACGCGAAGCCGGCGCGCTGACCGCGCGCGGCCGCCTCGGCGATGGCCTGACCGCCCTTCACGACCTGCGCGGCCGACGCCATGAGGATCTGCTGCGCGGGCCAGATGACGAACCAGACGTTGAACCACATCAGGCTGCCCAGGAGGCCGCCGAAGAAGATCAGCCACCCATACGATCCGTTGAAGAAGCCCTTGAGGCCGAGGTCGTGCAGCATGTGCACGATCATCAGCCAGCCGGTGAGGAACGTGATCATCGCGCCCCAGCGGAACCACCAGAGGGCGCGGTTGACGAGGCCGCCGGCCAGCATGCCCATCCGCACCGGCGCTTCGGCGCTCGCGAAGAACGGCACCTGCACGAAGTTGAAGTAGTACAGCATCCCGATCCAGGTGATGCCGGCGAGAAAATGAAACCACCGCAGCAGGAACAGCCACCCGTCATAGCTGAACAGTGCCATCTTCTCCGCCTCCCCTAGTCGCTGCGTGAGCTACGCGTCGTCGTCCTCGTCGGTATCGTCCTCGGCCTCCTCCTCGTCGAGATCGGTGTCGAGGTCATCGTCGGCGGCGTCGGGATCATCGGCGTCGTCATCGTCCTCGAGGTCGTCGTCGTCGAACTCGTCGTCGTCCTCGAAGTCGTCGTCATCATCGTCATCGTCGTCGTCGACCTCTTCGTCCGTGTCCGCTTCCTCGTCGGGCTGGGGTTGACGAAGTTCGACGTCGCGACGCCAGGGCTGTGTCCTGTACTGCATCTGAAGAGCTCCTCCGAGCCGTTGCCCGGCTTGACTTGAGTAGCGGGAGTCGCTACCGTTGTGCTGCTCGGGCGAAGTATAGCAAAGTCCTACCGGTCAAGCCGATTTCGGCGGTGTAGCTCAGCGGCAGAGCAGGGGTCTCATAAGCCCCGTGTCGGAGGTTCAATTCCTCCCACCGCCACCACGTCCGCCGCTCTGGTACACTGCCGCCTCACGTCATGCGGTTCGCGATTCTGAGCTCGACGCCACCGAGTCCGACGGAGGGGAGCGGGACGTTCGTCGCGCTCGACGGACTCATGCGCGGGCTCACCCACCTCGGCCATGGCGTGGAATTCCGTCCGCTCCGCGTCCGTACCGGATTTCACACGCTGGACCGCTGGCTCTACAACGCCGGCGCCGTGGTCAGCCCGCCCCGCGCCGACGTCGTGCTCGGCGTCGACCTCGACGGCTTCCTGTGGGCGCGACGTCGCCACGTCCCCTTCGTGGTCGCCCTGAAGGGCATCATCGCCGACGAGCTGCGCAACGAGCACGGATGGGTGCGCACGCTGCTCGGGGTGCAGGCGCGATGGGAGCGGGCCAACGTCCATCGCGCGGACCGCGTGGTGGTGCCGAGTCACTACTCCGCGGGGGTGGCGGCGTCGCTGTACGGGATCCCGCCCGAGCGCATCGCCGTGGTCCCCGAGCCGATCGATCTCGACGAATGGCGGCGGCGCTTCGCGGCGGCCGAGCGTCGGGTGGCGTCGCGTCCAACCGTGCTCGCGGTGGCCCGCATGTATCCGCGCAAGCGCCTCGACGACCTCCTGCGCGCCGCGGCCGCGCTTCGGCGTCGAATCCCCGACGTCCAGGTGCGCATCGTAGGGGATGGTCCGGAGCGGAATAGGCTCGAGCGCCTCCACGCGGAACTGGGGCTCGCGGACGCGGTCGTTCTGCTGGGCGAGGTCAGTCGCGCCGAACTCTCGGTAGAATACGTGAGTGCCGATTGCTTCTGCCTCCCCACGATCCAGGAGGGCTTCGGGCTCGTGTTCGCCGAAGCGATGGCGGCCGGATTGCCGGTGGTGGCCTGCCGGGCCGCCGCCGTCCCCGAGATCGTCGTCGACGGCCGGACCGGCGTGCTGGTGACGCCGAAGCGTCCGGACGAACTGGCCACGGCGATGGAGACGGTGTTGATGAATCACGGACTGCGCAAGGAACTGGCTGATCACGCCCGCCGCCGCGTCGAGGCCTACGGCCTCGATCGGGTGGCGCGGGCCTTCATGGAGGTCGTGGGGGAGTGATCGCGTACAGCACGCGCCGCTTCGCGTTTTCCGCCGGCCATCACTACGCGGTGGACGCCTGGTCGCCCGAGCGGAACGAGAGCGTCTTCGGTCGCCTGAGGGTGCCCCACGGCCACAATTACACGCTCGACGTGACCGTGCGCGGGCCCATCGATTCCGAGACCGGGATGGTGATCGACCTCGGCGAGCTGAAGGCGATCGTCGGCGAGACGATCGTCGAGCGCTTCGATCACGCCGACCTGAACGCCGATCCGGCGTTTCGCGGCCGCGTGCCCACCACCGAGAACATCGCGATCGTGGTCTGGGATCTGCTCCTCGCCAAGCTCGGCGACGACCGGCTGTGGCAGGTGCGAGTCTGGGAGGATCCAACCCTGTACGTCGACTACCGTGGCGGAGCCCTTCAGTGACCGAAATCGTGCCCTTCGATGACCGAAATCGGTGCGAGGTGATGGAGCTCACGCGCGTCTACCATTTCAGCGCCGCCCACCGGCTGGAGAGCCCGGCGCTCACCGCCGACGAGAACCTGCGGCGATACGGCCGGTGCGCCGGCACCCATGGCCACAACTACTATCTCGAGGTCACCATGCGCGGCGAGCCAGATCCCACGACCGGAATGCTGATCGACATCGGCCACGTCGACGCCGTCGTCGCGAGCACCGTGCTCGATCACGTCGACCACCAGAGTCTCGAAGCGGTGCCGCGGCTCGCCGGCGTGATCACGACCGGCGAGAGCCTGGCCCGATCGTTCTGGGACCTGCTGGCCCCGGCCCTGCCGGCCGGTGCGCTGGCCCGCGTGGCCGTCGTGGAGACCGCCAAGAACCGGTTCGAGTACGCGGGTGAAGGCCGATGATCGCGCAGCTGATCGAGCAACTGCTGAAGGAGCTCGGAGAGGACGTCAAGCGCGAGGGGCTCGATCGCACGCCCGACCGCGTCGAGAAGGCGCTTCGCTACCTGACCTCCGGGTACGGCCAGGACGTCAACACGATCCTCAACGACGCGCTCTTCGTGGAGGACTACGACGAGATGGTCGTCGTCAAGGACATCGACTTCTTCTCCCTGTGCGAGCATCACCTCCTGCCGTTCATCGGGAAATGCCACGTGGCGTACATGCCGAAGCGGAAGATCGTGGGGCTTTCGAAGATCCCCCGGCTGGTCGAGATGTACAGCCGGCGGCTGCAGGTGCAGGAGCGGCTGACCCGGCAGATCGCCAACACGCTGAACGAGGTGCTTCAACCGATGGGGGTGGCCGTGGTGATGGAAGGCATTCATCTCTGCATGCTGATGCGGGGCGTCGAGAAGCAGAACTCGAAAGCGGTGACCTCGGCCATGCTCGGCGCGTTCCGGGATCGCCCGGAGACGCGGGCGGAGTTCATGGAGCTGATCAAGGCCGGCCGCGGGTTGCAGATCTGATGGACGGCTTACCGCTCGCCGATCGGGTCGCCATCGTCACCGGTGCCGGTCGCGGCATCGGCCGCGCCGTGGCCGAAGCCCTCGCGCGCCAGGGCGCGGCGGTCGCGCTGGCCGCGCGGACTCGCGCCGAGATCGCGGCCGTGGCCGAGGCCATCCGCAACGCGGGAGGACGGGCGCTCGCCGTTCCTACCGACGTCACCCAGGACGCGCGCGTCGACGCGCTGGTCGACGCGACGGTCGGCGAGCTGGGCCGGGTCGACATCCTGGTCACCGCGGCCGGCGTGGCCGCCTTCGGTCCCGTCGCCGGCGCCAAGCCCACCGACTGGGACCCGATGCTCGCGGTCAACCTGCGCGCGGTGATGAGCTGCTGCCGGGCCGTCCTGCCCGTCATGCTGCGCCAGCGGAGCGGGACGATCGTCAACGTCTCCTCGGTCGCGGCCACGCGCCCGATCGCGGGCGCCGCGGCCTACGCCGCGACCAAGGCCGGCGTGGTGGCCTGGAGCCACGTCCTCGCCGAGGAGCTGCGCGCCGACGGCGTGCGGGTCGGCGTCATCTCGCCCGGGGCCGTCGACACCCCGCTCTGGGACGCCATTCCCGGGGGTCCCGCCCGCGCGCGCATGCTCACGGCCGACACGGTCGCGCGTGCCATCATGCTGATGGTCACGCTCCCGCCGGGGGCCACCCTGGAGGACCTGACGCTGCTCCCGGCCGGCGGCATCCTGTGATACGCTGTGCGTGATTCGAAGGCATCTTTCGTTTCGATCACGATCATTCGCCAGGACGGTCGAGGGAGGGTTCGATGGTCACGATGACGGAAATGGCGGCGAAGAAAGTGGCCGAGTTGCGCCTCGAGGAAGGCAAGCCTGAGTGGGGGCTGCGCATTCGCGTGGTCGGCGGCGGCTGCTCCGGCATGTCGTACGAGCTGGGGTGGGAGGACGAGCAGTCGGCCGATGACAACGTCGTCGAGGCCAGCGGCATCAAGGTCTACATCGACCAGATGAGCGCGCCGTATCTGAGCGGCAGCGAGATCGACTTCGTCGACAACAACATGATGGGCGCCGGCTTCGCGATCAAGAACCCGAACGTCAAGTCGAGCTGCGGCTGCGGCCAGTCTCACCGGTTCTAAGCTTCATCTGTCGTGCGCATCGGAGTCCGTCTCTTCGCCCGGTACCGTGAGGCGGCCGGACGAGAGCGGCTCGAAGTCGAGCTTCCCGACGGCGGCACCGTCGAGGCCGCTTGGTCTGCCGTCGTCGACCGTCATCCCCAGCTGAGCCCCTACCGGCCGTTCACGCTGTTCGCCGTCGGCAACGAATACGTCGACGCCGAGCACCGGCTCGCGCCGAGCGACGAGCTGTGTCTGTTCCCGCCCGTCAGCGGGGGCAGCGGCGGTGACGTCTATCGCGTGGTCGGCGAGGCCCTCTCGCCCGACGCCATCGCCGCCGAGGTCGACGACCCCGGCGCGGGCGGCATCGTGATCTTCTCGGGCGTGGTCCGCAACGAGACCGGCGGGCGGGCCGTGAAGTTCCTCGAGTACGAGGCGCACGCGGCGATGGCCGAGGCCAAGATGCGCGAGATCGGCGAGGACGTCCGCGCGCGGTGGGCCGGCGTCAAGCGCGTGGTCATCCTCCACCGCGTCGGGCGTCTCGAGATCGGCGAATCGAGCGTGCTCATCGCGGTGTCCGCGGCGCACCGCGGGGACGCGTTCGAGGCTTGCCGGCACGCGATCGACACCCTCAAGCGCACCGTTCCCGTCTGGAAGAAGGAGTACTTCGAGGACGGCGAAGTGTGGGTGGGCCTGCAGGGAGGGTAACGCCCCTGCAGGACGCCGTTCGGGCGACCGTCCGCGCGACGATCCGTCGCCACGCGATGCTCGCCGGCGGCGAGACCGTACTGGTCGCCGTTTCCGGCGGAGCCGACTCCGTCGCGCTGCTCCACCTGCTCCTGACCCTGTCCCCCGAATTCGCGCTGAGCCTGCACGTCCTGCACGTCGATCACGGCCTGCGTCCGGACTCCGATCGCGACGCGGCGTTCGTGCGCCAGCTCGCGGCGCGGCTCGGGGTGCCGGCCGAGGTCGCGCGGGTCACCGTTCCGCCCGATGGCTCGCTGGAGGCCGCCGCGCGCGCGGAGCGCTACGCGGCCCTGGACGCCCACGCCCGACGCGTCGGCGCCGACCGCATCGCGGTCGGCCACACGGTGGACGATCAAGCCGAGACCGTCCTCATGCGGATGATGGCGGGCGCGGGGGTGCGGGGGCTGGCCGGCATCCCGGCCGTGCGGGGACGCGTCATCCGTCCATTGATCGAGGCGCGCCGGACGGATCTGGTCACGCTTCTCCAGGCGGCAGGCCTGTCGTGGATCGAAGATCCGTCCAACCGCGATCCGCGATTTCTGCGCAACCGCATCCGTCACGAGCTGATGCCGGTGCTGAGGGCCTCCTACCGTCCCGACATCGTGGCGACGCTCGAGCGGATCGCCCGGCTCTGTCGCAACACCGTCGAGGCCATCGAGCGCGTGGCGTCGCGCGAGCTCGACCGGCTGGCCATCGCTGACGACGACGCGATCGTGCTGGCCCACGACGCCCTCGCCGGGCTGCCGGCTCAGGTCGCCGCCGAGGTGTTACGGCAGGCGGCGGGGCGTCTGGGCAGCCGGGCCCCGCTCCGGGCGTGGGCGCATCGCGGGCTCGCGCGGGTGCTGGCCTCGCCTCCGCCTCGCCGCGCGTTCCGGCTGGGCGGCGTGGTCGTCGAAGTCAGCTCGGGGCGCGTGCGGCTTGCCGCGAGCGAGCGAGCCAGTCTGCCCGCGCGGGAGCTGACCGTCCCCGGCACCGTCGAGCTGCCGGAGATCGGCCGCGTGGTGCAAGCGCGCGTGGTGACCGCCGCCGACTACGTGGTCCCCCGCGTGGCCGTGCGCGTCGCCTTCGACGCCTCGCGCCTGCCCTCACGCCTGATCGTCCGCGCCCGCCGCCCTGGCGACCGGTTCGCGCCGTTCGGGGGCCAGGGCGAGCGCCGGCTGAAGACGTTCCTCATCGACGAGAAGATCCCGCGGTGGGAGCGCGCGCGCCTGCCCCTGGTCGAGGCGGACGGTCGCATTCTCTGGGTCGGGGGCGTCCGCCGCGGCGACGCAGCGCCCGTGACCCCCCGCACCGATCGCGTGGTGGAGCTGCTGCTCATTCCTCTGGCGTGATCGCGGCGCCATCGGTAGAATGGCGCTCCCCTCGAAAGGTTGTATCCAGGAAGATACGGTGCGTCTCGGACGCGGGGCGGGGAACGACGCGGTCGCCGCCGACGCGGTCGAGAAAGGGATGCCGAATGCAGACCGAAGAGGTGCCGCGCCGGCGCGGCAGCGTGCTCGTTGTCGACGACGAGGAGGGCGTGCGGGACGCCATGCGGCTGATCCTCGAGGACAACTGCGACATCCTGGAGGCGCGCGATGGCGCCGGGGCGATCGAGATCCTGCGGTCGCAGGACGTCGACGTCGTCATGCTGGACCAGCGGATGCCGGGGGAAGCCGGCATGACGATTCTCCCGCGTATCCATGCCCTCGATCCCACCATCGTGGTCATCCTGGCCACCGCCGTCCGGGACATCTCCACCGCGGTGGAGGCCATGCGGCTCGGTGCCTACGACTACGTCGTCAAGCCCTTCGACGTCGACGGTATCCTGGTGCTGGTGCAGCGCGCGCTCGACAAGCGCGCGCTCGAGCGGCAGGCCTTGCGTGTACGCGCTACGCCGGGCGACCGCACCTTCCACGGCATGGTCGGGCGTCATCCGGAGATGGCGCGCATCTATCAACTGATCGTCCAGATCGCGGAGACCCCGGCCACCGTGCTGGTCACCGGGGAGAGCGGGACCGGCAAGGAGCTGGTGGCGCGCGCCATTCACCAGCGCAGCCCGCGGGCCGGGCAGCCGTTCGTGGCCGTGAACGTGGCCGCGATTCCCGAGTCGCTGGTGGAGTCGGAGCTGTTCGGTCACGAGAAGGGGGCCTTCACGGGCGCGCACGCGCGCAAGCTCGGCAAGTTCGAGCTGGCCCACGGGGGCACGATCTTCCTCGACGAGATCGGCTCGCTGCGGCTCGATCTGCAGACCAAGCTGCTGCGCGCGCTCCAGGAGCGGGAGATCGAGCGGCTGGGCGGCCTCCGGCCCGTGGTGATCGACGTGCGCGTGTTGGCGGCCACCAACGTGAATCTCCGCCAGGCCGTCCGCCAGGGTGCGTTCCGCGAGGATCTCTACTACCGGCTCAACGTGGTGCCCCTCCACGTGCCGCCGCTGCGCGAGCGGCGCGAGGACATTCCGTTCCTCGTCGAGCACTTCGTCCATCGATTCGCGCGCGAGTGCCAGCGCCGGATGGACGGCGTCTCCGCGGGCGCGCTCGCGGTCCTGACCCGCTACGACTGGCCGGGCAACGTCCGCGAGCTGGAGAACGTGATCCATCGCGCGGTGGTGCTGGCCAGCGGTCCGGTGGTGATGCTCCGCGACGTGCCGCCCGAGGTGGCGGTGCCGGACACGGGCACCCGGCTGGCCGAGGACACGCGGCTGCCCCTCCGCGAAGCCTGCGAACAGTTCGAGCGTCAGTACGTCCTACGAGTCCTCGAACGCGTCCAGTGGAACGTCAGCCGCGCCGCCCGCCTCCTCGGCGTCCACCGCAACACAGTCCTGACGAAGCTGTCAGCGTGGAATATCCGCCGCCCGGGAGACGACCTCACGGGCTGATTGACCAAATTGGGGGGTTCGCGACTCACCCCCCAAACCCCCCATCTCGCCCGAGCGATCGAGCTGAGGCTCGATCGCGTCTGCGGGCAACCCGCCACCCAACTGGCGATCTGTGAATGGTTGCCGACCGGGAACGCAATCGAGCCCTAGCTCGATCTCCGGCCGCAAACAGGGCTTTGGGAGGTGGGTCTCTCCGAATGGGCGACGGGTCTACGGGGGCGCGATCGAGCCTCGGCTCGATCGCCACGCAAACAGGGGGGTTTGGGGGGTGCGTCCCGCACCCCCCAAGCTAATTAATACAGCGGACGAGGCGCCAGCCGTTCAGCAGGTTGACCTTCGTGACTTGCTCGGGCGTGAGTCCGACCTCGGCGAGCAGCGGGTTCATCGCGAGATTCGACTTCCAGCCCAGCCGCGTGCACACCGGCGCCACCAGGTCTTCGAGGTGACTGGCGAACCTGCGCTCGCTGCGGAAGTGGTTGAGGATTACGATGACCCCGCCCGGCTTGACCACGCGACGCATCTCCCGCAGCACCGCCACCGGGTCGGGGACCGCCGAGATCGTGTACGTGGCCAGCGCCTTGTCGAACTCGTTGTCGGCGAAATCGAGCGCGGTGGCGTCCATGTTCTTCAGGGTCACGTTGGGCATGGCCAGCGTCTGCACCCGCTCCACGGCCTTGTCGAGCATCTCCTGCGAGAGGTCGATGCCGATGAGACGCGACGCGGGCGGGTACAGCGGAAGATTGAGCCCGGTCCCGATGCCCACCTCGAGGGTGACGTCGTTGGGCTCCAGCGCAAGCTGCCTCACCGCCGCGGCACGGCCCGGCGCGAAGATCCAATCGAAGATGAAGTCGTAGATGGGCGCGTACAGCTCGTATGCCCGCTGGACCTGCCGCTTCTCCAGCACTACGTCCACGTGGGGCCTCCCGGCGGCCTGGATTGGAGGGTGAATCGTCTCCGTCCTGATCGCGCGGGTATCTTACCCGTTGCCGACAGCGCTTGCCAAGGGGGTCGTTCGTCTAGAGAAGGAAGCGGATCAGGAGCGTGGCGAGGCCGAGGAACGAGAAGAAGCCGAAGACGTCGGTGAACGTGGTGATGATCACGCTGGACGCGATGGCCGGATCGACGCGAAACGTCTTGAGTGCGATCGGGACCAGCGTGCCCACCACCGCCGCCACCAGCATGTTCAGCCACAGCGCCAGGCCGAGCACGAGCGACAGCAGCAACTGCCCCTTCCACAGGTAGGCGATTCCAGCAACAACGAGGCCATTGATGAGGCCGGTGGTGGCCCCGAGCCACAGCTCCTTGCGCAGGACGCGCATCAGCACGCCGGCCGTCATGTCGCCCAGCGCGATGCCACGCACCACCACGGTGGCCGTCTGGGTCGTGCCGATGCCGCCCATCGACGCCACGATCGGCATGAACACCGCGAGGGTGGCCAGCGCCTGGATCGACGTCTCGAACAACCCGATGACCGAGGCGGCGAGCACCGCCGTGCCCAGATTGATCAGACGCCAGATCAGGCGTTTCGGGAAGACGGCGCGGGGCGGATCGATGACGGTCTCGTCGCCGGCGACGCCGCCGAGACGCTGGATGTCCTCGGTCGCTTCCTCGCGGATGACGTCGATCACGTTGTCGACGCTGATCGTCCCCAAGAGCCGGTGCGAGCCGTCGACCACGGGCACCTCGCGCAGGTTGTAGCGCTGGACCAACCGTGCGACTTCCTCCTGGTCGGTGTCGACGCTCACGCTCTCCACGTCCTCGTCGCGGATCAACCGCACCGGCGTGGCGGGGTCCGCGGTGAGCAGCCGGTGCAGGGGGACGAGACCGACCAGGTGCTCGTGATCGTCGACCACGTAGAGATAGAAGGCGTCGTCGCCCGACGCCGATTTGCGGATGTGCTCGATGGCCTGGGCGACCGTGAGTCCCTCGTGCACGGACACCAGCGTCGTCGACATGAGACGGCCGGCCGTGCCCTCGCCGTATTCGAGGAGCTCGTGGACCTCCTCCGATTTCTCCTCTTCCATGAGGTCGAGGATCTTTTCGGCTTGCTCGCGGGGCAGATCCTCGACGACCTCCACCACCTCGTCGGAGGGCATGTGGTCGAGGATGCGGGAGACCTCGTGCTCGTCGAGGGCACTCACCAGGTCGAGCAGGGTCTGGTCGTCCAGCTCCGAGAGCACGTCGCCCGCGTGCTCCGGCGAGAGGAGCCGGAAGATGCGCACCCGATCGCCGAGGTCCAGCTCGCGCATCACCGACGACACGTCCGCCGCGTGGGCGTCGGCGAGCACGTCGATGAGACGGTCGTCGCGGCCGCTCTCCAGCAGCTCCTTGACCGATTCGGTGAGCCGTTCGGTCTCGGCCATCACGGACCCTGATGCTTGCCGCGGTGCAACGCGCGCAGGAAGCGGTTGCCGATCTGACGGGCGAGGGCGTCGTCTGTGGTGTCGCCCACGTGCCGGCGCCAGTCGCGGAGCGGGACCACGGCCTTGGCCATCGAACGGTGACCGCCCGCGCTGCCCAGCGCGCCGAAGGCCGAGCGCACCACGTCTCCCGCCGCCCGCACGTAGCCGACGTTGCGGACCGACACGTGCAGCTCACTCTCGACGATGCCCGAGACGACCGACCACTCCACGCCCTCGACTTGCAGGAAGAGATCGGCGAACTGAGCGACCAGCTCGGGATAGCCCGCCGCCCCGAGGTGAACGAACACCACGCCGGACGCGATGCGGCGGCGCGCGATCCCGGCGGCCAGCACGTCGAGCGCGGCGTTCGACAGCTCCGGGCGCTCGATGCGACGGAGCGCGCTGTGGTTGGCCTGGGCGTGCAGGAACGTGAAGGCGTCGATGTCGGCCCGCGTCGCCCCGCGCTCGAGGTGCAGGGTGTCGGCGCTGATGCCGTAGAGCAGGGCCGTGGCCAGCCGCTGGGTGATCCGCACGTCGGCGGCGCGCAGGTACTCGGTGAGGATCGTGGAGGTCGCCCCGTAGGCGGGACGGATGTCCTTGAGGTGGGCGCGGGCCGGCGTTTCCTCCGGGTGGTGATCGATGACGAGATCCACCTGATCGAAGGGTTCCTCGAAGAAGCTCGGCTGGGTGTCGACCATCGCGACCATGTCGTACTCGCTCACCGCGCGGGGCTTGATCTGCTCGACGTCGATCTCGAGCACCCGCAGCATCGCGCGATTTTCGGGGCGCGTGATGGTCCCGAAGGTGGCGATGGGCGCCTGCGCCTTGCTGCGGCCCAGCAGGGTCTTGAGCGCGAGAGCGGACGCGATGGCGTCGGGGTCGGGGTCGTCCTGCATCATGATCAGCACGCGTTCGGCCGAGGCGAAGTGCTGGCGGACGCGCTCCACGCGCGCGCGCGAGCCCGCGCGCTCCAGGGCCGGCGCGAGCACCCGCTCCACGAACGCGGCCGGAGCGACCGACGTGACCCCCGGCACCTCGCCCTCGGAGTCGAGCGGATCCGGGACCAGCACGACGGCCGCGTTGGGGGCGACTTGGCGGATCGCGGCCACCACGCGCGGCGCGCGCTCAGCGCCGACGGCGACAACCACCGCGTCGTGCGACGTGAGGGACGCGCGCTGGTAGACCGACTCCCGCTCCAGGTCGCCGCCGATCGCCGCCACGCCGCGCTGGACGATGGTGCGGCGCGCCGCCGCACTCTCGACGATGTGCAGCACCGGCTCGCCGAACGCCTCCCGCGGCACGACCCGGGCCAGCGCCGCATCCGCGCACACAAAAATCCCGCGCATCCCGTGAAGTATGGACCGCCCCCGTTTTGGGACAAGACTTTTCTCAACTCTACCAAGGCAAGCGACGACGATCTCTACTGGCGCCGTCGTGTTCGAGCGCCGGCTTGCCGGCGCAATCCTGACCTGGGGGAGGCAGTGAGCGCCTCGAGCGAGCGACGAGCGTCGGAGGGGGCCGTCGCGCCGCAGACGCGACGGCCCCCTCCGAGGCCTTAAGCCGCTTTGTCGCGGACCTGGTAGAGGTGACGGGAGCCGTCGGCGAAGAGGCGTGGCCGCCGGCCGAACCGGCCGAAGTACCAGGCCTCGTAACACTCGCGATGGTAAGTCCCTGTGGAGGCCTCGACCTGCGGAGCGAAGCGGGCTACGAGCATGAAGCACCGGCCGCACGCCGGCGCGCCCTTCATGTTGATGTCGATGACGTTGTCTTCGTCCATGGCTTATCGCGTCCTTTCCGCCCGGTATCCGGCCGGTGATGCATTGGACATAGGGCAAGTGCAATGCCAGACGAAAACCTGCGAATTCAGCTAGATCCGAGGATCTGAGATCGGCTGGAGTAGTTCTTACACCGACAACAATTACAAAAGCGTCGACTTGCGGACGCTAGCCGCGGGTGGACGAGACCGACTGCGGCATCTGGCCCAGCTCGGAGAGCAGCAACGCGGCCCAGCGGTAGACGTTGTGCTCGCGAACCTGGGACCGCATGCGGATCATGCGCTCCCGCTGTTCTTCCCGCGGCATCTCGACGGCCCGCCGGATCGCTTCGGCGGTGTCTTCGATGTCGTAAGGGTTCACCAGCAGCGCGTCGCGCAGCTCCCGGCAGGCACCCGTGAACCGGCTGAGGATCAGCACGCCGTCGTCGTCCTCGCGGGCCGCGACGTACTCCTTGGCGACCAGGTTCATGCCGTCGTGCAGCGCGGTGACCATGCAGAAGTCCGCGTGACGATAGTACGCGGCGATCTCGTGGCGGTCGTGATGACGCTCGCGGTAGACGATCGGCCGCCACCCGCGCGTCCCGAGGTCGTCGTTGATGCGCCGCACCGCCTCGTTGACTTCTCGCTGCAGCCGCTGATAGCGCTCGATGCGGCTCCGGCTCGGTGAGGCGATCTGGACGAAGACCACCCGCCCGCGATACTCGGGCCACCGTTCGAAGAACCGCCGGATGGCCGCGAGCCGCTCGGGCAATCCCTTGGTGTAGTCGAGCCGCTCCACGCCGACCCCGACGAATTCGGCCCCGACCCCGAGCTGGGCGAGCAAGGCCTCACGGCTGGGCAGGCGACCGTCGAGCTCTTCGTCCGCCGCGATGCTGATCGGGAACGGCAGCACGTGCGTGGTGCGCTGCCCGCGGACCGCGGCGAAGTCGTCCCATTCCACCCGGGCCTCGATCGTCCGCTCGACGGTCTCCAGGAAATTGTTGCAGTGGATCTGTGTGTGGAAGCCGATCAGGTCGGCGCCGAGCATGCCCAGCAGGATGTCTTCCTGCCAGGGACAGATCCCGAACGCCTCGACGTTGGGCCATGGGATGTGCCAGAACAGGGCGACTCGCGCGTCCGGCCGCTGCTGCTTGATCATGCGGGGCAGGAGCGCGAAGTGGTAGTCCTGGACCAGCACGATGGGCGCCTCGGCTTTTTCCATTTCCTCGAGCAGGGCGTCGGCGAAGCGCTGGTTGACGGCCCGGTAGTGCTCCCAGTCGACCGCGCGGAACTGCGGGCGCTCGTGGACGATGTGACAGAGCGGCCACAACCCTTCGTTGGCGAACCCGTAGTAGTAGCCGGCCTCCTCCTCGGCGCTGAGCCAGATGCGCCGCAACGTGTAGCTCGGGTCATCGGAGGGCAGCCCCACCCGCTCGCCGGCGGCACGGTCGGCATCACCGCTGCCGTGGGCGACCCACACCCCGCCGCACGCCACCATGATCGGCTCCAGCGCGCTGACCAGACCGCTGGCCGGACGCATCTCGGCGATCCGCTTGCCCTCGAACACGTGACTCACCGGCTCGCGATTGGACACGACGAACACCGGCCGCGTTCCGAAGCGCATCTGCACGAATTGCTTGAGGCGCTCCTCCGTCCACACGTGCTCGCCGAGGAGCCGGAGCCGCGCCTCTTGCTCGGCGACCGCGCGCACCCGCACCAGCGTCCGCGCGAGCCCGGTTACCTCGCCGGCGAGCGGACCGAAGAGGCTGGCGTCGGCCGCGGGCGGCGGGGCCACGGGCTCGCCCGACTTGAGCCGCTTCGTCCATTCCGCGATGCGCGCGATCGGACGGGTCACCGTCCAGCGGATGAGCAGCCACGTGATCAGGGTCAGCACCAGGATGAGCACCCCGAGCTGGACGCCCGTGCGCTGCCACAGGTCCCACTCGCGACTACCGAGATAGTCCGCGTCGAGGAACACGGCCACCGCGCCGGCCGGCTTGTCGTCACGCTCGAGGGGGACCACGTGCATCCAGACCGTGTGACCACCGATCCGTGCGAATTGACGGGCGGTGCCGCCGCCGCTGATCACTCCGGTGATCACCGGGGAGAGCGGTCCGAGGTGCGCCTTGACGTCCGGGGTGGCGGCGATGACGCCGGCGAATTCGTCGTAGATCGCGATCCCGCGGTCGGGACGTGCGAAGCGGGCGAGGATTCGGTCGTATCCGGTGCGCGCGCCGCGGACCACCAGACGCTCGCTGGCTTCGCGCGCGGCGTCGGCCACCAGGACGGCGCGGCGGTAGAGATCCTTTTCCAGGCGGATGCGTTCCTGGCGGACTTCGAGAAAGGCAAAACCCGCCGTGACGAGGATCACGGCGAGCGAGATGCCGCCGAGGAGCCGGACCAGCAGCCTCATGTCGAGGCGCCGGAACCGCTCAGAAAGGTTTCGACCTCACGCACCAAACTTCGTCAGACGCAAAGCGTTTGCCAACACCAGCGGCATCAGGTGCTGGGCGGGAATGATCCCCAGCGTACCGGCGGCGCAGGCGCGCTCGCTGAAGCTCGTGACCGGGTCGGCGCCGGAGTAGCGCCCGGCGATGAGGACGGGGACGGGCTGCCAGCCGTGGGCGGCAAGAATCGATGGACTGGCGTGATCTCCGGTCACGATCATCACGTCGGGGCCGAGCGCCAGGATCTCCGGAATGAACGCGTCGAGCCGTTCGAGCGCGTCGACCTTGGCCGCGAAGTCGCCGTCCTCGCCGGCCTTGTCGGTGTCCTTGTAGTGAAGGAAAAAAAAGTCATAACTGTCCCAATGCTGACGCAGCGTCACCACTTCGTCGGCGAACCCGGCGCCGGTCTTGAGCGTCTCCATGCCGACGACCCGCGCCAGTCCCCGGTACATCGGGTAGGCGGCGACGGCGGCGGCGCGCAAGCGAAACACCTCGGGGAAGCGCGGCAGCTCGGGAAGCTGATCGAAGCCGCGCAGCAGCACCATGTTGGCCGGCCTCTCGTCGGCGAGGATCCGCCGCGCCTGGCTGACGAAGGCGTTGACCGCGTCGGCCGCCGGGCGCGCCTCGGACTCCAGGGCGCGCACGGGTAAGGGCGGCTTTCCGAGCGCCTGCGGATCGGTCTCGGACAGGCGGCCGCTGAGGTTGTTGCCCCGCAGGGCCAGCACGAAACGGTAATCCTTGACCGGCTCCACGAACATCTGCACGCCGGGCACGCTGATCTCTCGCAGCCGGTCGGTGAGCCGGACGCACAGGTCGGTGCTGATCCGACCCGCCCGCCGGTCGGTGATCAACCCGCGGTCGTCGACGGTGCAGAAGTTTCCGCGCGCGGCCACGTCGCCCGCGCGCAGGTCGAACTCGATGCCCAGAGCTTCGAGCACGCCGCGCCCGACCTGGTAGAAGAGCGGATCGTAGCCGAACAGACCGAGATGGCCGGGGCCACTGCCGGGAGTGATGCCGGGAGCGACGTGACGGATGAGTCCGCACGCCGCCCGCGTGGCGAGCGCGTCGAGGTGGGGCAGGCGAGCGGTCTCCATCTCGGACTTGCCGGTGTCGGGATGCGGCAGGCCGCCCAGCCCGTCGAGCGAGAGCAGCACGATCTTGGTCGAGTTCTCGACGACGAGCGGCGCGATGACGTCCAGCATGTTGACCTCCATGGGGGGCCTGACCGACTTCCATCGGGGGCCTAGCAACGGGCCCCCCAATCCCCCCGGGGTGGCTCGGGGCGGCCCGGCGAAGCCGGTCCGCCCCTCGAATTACGCCTCTCGAATGTGCGGTTACGCGTCTTTGACCGGATTTTCCAGCGTTCCAAGGCCGGGGATTTCGATCCGGCAGCGGTCGCCGGGCTGGAGGAACACGGGTGGTTTGCGTGCGAACCCGACGCCGGGCGGAGTGCCGGTGGCGATGAGATCGCCCGGCTCGAGCGTGATCAAGGTCGAGAGATAGCTGACCAGATACCGGACGTCGAAGATGAACGTGCGGGTGTTGCCGTGCTGCATCTGCGCGTCGTTCACCCATAGCTTGAGGTCGAGGACGTGGGGATCGGGGATGTCCGCGCGATCGGCGATCCACGGCCCGACCGGCGCGAAGGTGTCCGCGATCTTTCCCGCGGCCCACTGGCTCGTGAGGAACTGGAAGTCGCGTGCGCTCACGTCGTTGATGTTCACGTAGCCCCACACGTAATCGAGCGCCCCCTCGCGCGGGACGAACCGCGCCTTGCGCCCGATCACCACGCCCAGCTCGACTTCCCAGTCGAGCTGAGTCGAGCCGCGCGGTCTCAAGATCGGCTCGCCGGGGTCGAGAATGGTGTTGTTCCACTTCGGAAAGATCGGGGGCTCTTTGGGAATCGGCTGCCCGGCCTCTTCCGCGTGATCGCGATAGTTGAGGCCGATGCAGATGAACTTGCCCGGGTCGTGGATCGGTGCGTGCAACCGCGCCGCGCCCCGCGACACCGTGACCCACTCGCTGATGCTGGCCACAGCCTCCTGGCTGGCCACGCCGCCCTCGAGGAAGCGGCGCGTGCTCTGAGGGACGAGGGCCTCGGCGATTTCCTGGGCTCGCGCCACGCCACGCTTGGCGAGCGTGGCCGCGACGCTGGCCTGCGCGTCGACGATCCGCTCGCCGTCGAGGATGCCCAGCCGCGGGGACTGACCGTTGGTCGAGAAGCGAACGAGTTTCATCGGCGACGATACCTCCGCGGAAAGGATGTGGAGTGAGTCGATTATATAGCCGGCTCGACGTTTCCGTCGGCGGAGCTCAGGCGCGACGTTTGTGGCGCCGCTTTGCTATCATCGACGATCAGAGCGAACCGAGCGCGGCAGGACTCGGAGGAGGTGCGGGATGAACGGCTGTTGTCGTGTGATCGCGTGCACGCTCGCCGTCGTGGTCTTTCTTGGAATGCTCCCGTCGAGAGCGCTGGCCCAGCAGCCCGCTCCGGCTGCCCCCGCGTCACCGCCGGCGGTCGTCGAGGTGATGCCGGCCGAACGCCCGGCCGGGCCCGGCGCCGACGTCTACGACGTCGGGGCGACCGTGATCACGGTGGCGAGGGCGCCCTTCAATGCGGCGATCTGCGCGCTCGGGGCCGTGGCCGGCCTCACGCTCTTCGCGATCACGCTCGGCAGCGGGTACCGGGCGACCACACGCACGATCGAGGAAGGTTGCGCCCACCGGTGGATCGTCCGCGGCGACGACATCCGCCCGCGCGGCGGCGCCGGCATCATCCCCGACCTCTACCAGAGGCGCTGACCACTCGTCGCGGGCCCACCGGCCGCGCGCGCTGGCTGGTCGCGGCGGTCTTCGTCGCGCTCGTCGCCGCGTTCGCGCTCGCGCTGTGGGCCACCGTCCTGCGTCCGCCCGCGTACGAAGTGCGGGGCG
>DATHGT010000065.1:0-5544 GCA_035317605.1 Candidatus Acidiferrum sp.
CGCGATGTGATGAAGCCCGAGACCGTGTCGCTTCGCGACCTCGCCCTGCGTGATCTCGAGATCGCCCTGGCGGCCGATGATCACCACCTCGTCGCCCACGCGGGCGTCGGGCACCGCGGTCAGGTCGATCCGCGTGTGCTCGAGCGACGGCGACGCGATGATGGGGGCGGCCTGGCCGCGCACGAGCACGCGGCCGGCGTTGAGCCAGCGCATACCGTCCGCCGAGCCCACGGGAATGACGCCCAGCCGCATGGGCGAGGTCACCGGGAACGGGGCCTCCGCCGCGAAGCGCTCGCGCGGCGACAGCTCCTTGAGCGCGATCACCCGCGTGGTGAGCGCGCGAAACGTCGACCGGACCGGAACCGGCGGCGTCTCGCCCGGGAAGATCATGCCGTACAGCAGCCGCCCGGGATCGACCGCGTTCAGATACGTGTGAGGAAAACGCAACACCCACGGCGTGGCGGCGGTGAGCCGGACCGGCACGCGGACACCGCGCGCCTCCAGCTCGTCGACGACCGCGGTGAACCGGCCGAGCTGCCAGTCCGCGTACGCGGGATCGGAGCCGACCTCCGAGTGGGGGTGAGCGCAGATTCCGCCCAGGCGCAGGTGCGGCAGCTCGAGCATGGCCAGGATCGTTTTCGCCGCGTGCTCGGCGGGGACGCCGAGCCGTTCGAGCCCGATGTCGATCTTGACGAAGATCTCGCACGGTCCGCTCGCCGCGCGCGAGTACGCCTGCGCCGCCTCGAGATCGACGAGGGTGGGAATCAATCCATGAGCGAGGGTGTCGGCGGCGGCGTCCGGCAGCGAATTCGGGTAGACGAGAATGGGCGCGGTGATGGCGTGTCCACGCAGCCGCACGCCTTCGGAGAGGTCGGCCACCGCGAGATAGTCGGCGCCGCTTCGGAGGAACACCGTACCCATCTCGGTGGCCCCGTACCCGTAGCCGTCCGCCTTGATGACCGCGAACAGCTTTCGCTCGGCGCCGATGAGCCGTCGCACCGCGCGTACGTTGTCGGCGGCGGCGGCGAGGTCGATCTCGAGCGTGGTCGGGCGCAGGGGAATGGGCGTGGTCATGGCCGAAGCTTGCGACACCCGCCAGGTCGAGTCAACCGTCGCCCTCGGGCCGAGCGCGCCCGGACGGAGCGTGCGATGATGGGCGCGCGCGCCGCCGGCTCGAAGGCGTGGCGCGCCGGCTGTGAACGGTCAGATGCCAGAGAGGTCACGCTGATGGACTACCGCATCATCTCCGCCGACTGCCACATCGACATGACCTGGATGCCCGGCAAGCTGTGGGTCGAGAACGCGCCCGCGAAGTGGCGCGATCAGGTTCCCCAGGTGCGTGAGACCGACGACGGCCCGAAATGGTACGCGGAGGGCAAGGAGCTGGGCGTCTTTGGCGGGCTCGGCTTCGGCTTCGACCGGGTGCAGCGCGGCTATTCCAAGCACATGGAGCGGATGTTCGAGGCCGGCTTCTACGAGGGCGGACCGCATCCCACCACCCCGTCGTTGCGTTTGAAAGACCAGGAGCGCGACGGCATCGACGCGGAGGTGATGTACGGCATCCTCGGCGTCGGCATGCGCTTGAAGGACCCCGAGCTGATCCAGTTCGTGTACGAGATCTACAACACGTGGGCGGCGGACTTCTGCAAGAACGACCCGAAGCGCTTCGTGGCCCTGGCCTGCCTGCCCAATCACGATCCGCAGGTGGCCGCCGCCGAGCTGCGACGGGTCGCGAAGCTCGGTCTCAAGGGCGCGGACTTCCCGGTGTCGACAGCGGTGTATCCGATCTGGCACGGCGCGTGGGATCCGCTGTGGGAAGCCGCCCAGGAGACGAAGCTCTCGATCTCGTTCCACACCACCGGCTACAACGTGCGCGAGCCGTCCGACGAGGCGATGAAGAAGGAATACGACCTGCGCTATCGCGCCACCCGCACGACCATGTTCCAGGTGTGCGCGGCGGAGTTCCTGGCCAGCATCGTGTTCTCGGGCGCCCTCGATCGCTTCCCCGGCTTCAAGTTCGTGCTCGGCGAGGCCGGCGTGACCTGGCTGCCGTACATCCTCGACCGCATGGACGAGGAGTACGAGGACCGCTACTACACGCTCAACCTCGGAATGAAGCCGAGCGAGCTGTGGCGCCGTCAGGGCTACTCGACGTATCAGCACGAGCCGTCGGTGGCCCCCATGATCTCGCTCATCGGCGAGGACAACATCATGTGGGGCTCGGATTATCCACACCCCGACGGGATCTGGCCCGATTCCCAGAAATGGATCGCCCAGGACCTCGCCGGCGTCAGCCCGGCCGTGCAGCGCAAGATCCTCTGCGAGAACGCCGGCAAGCTCTACGGCCTGCTGCCGTCGTGACGCCCGAGCGGTTCGCGCAGGGGATGACGTTCGACGAGTACGTGAAGTTCGTCGGCTCCCCCGAGAACCTGAATCGCGAAGGCTTCGACATCCGGCGGTTCAGTCTCGTGCGC
The DNA here is from genome assembly GCA_035317605.1 of Candidatus Acidiferrum sp. Classification (GTDB taxonomy): domain Bacteria; phylum Methylomirabilota; class Methylomirabilia; order Rokubacteriales; family CSP1-6; genus DATHGT01. The sequence goes on from DATHGT010000065.1 coordinate 2,475, forward strand.
CCGCGCGTGGACTGGAGCGAGTTCCTGCGCGAGCGCCATGCGAAGGCGCGGCTCGGCGACGAACAGGTGGCGGCGATCAAGTGGCTGGCCGCGCAGCCCGGAGGGCCCGCGCGGGTGCTGGTGATCTCCGAGGACTGGTCCTCGGATTGCCGGCGTGACGTGCCGTACCTGGCGCGTCTGGCCGAGGCCGGCGGCCTCGAGCTGCGCATCTTCAACCGCGACGGCGACACCATGCACGGCAAGGGGTTGCCCGATCCGGCGGCGGGTGGCAACGCCGATCTCGTCAACGCCTACGCCAACGAGAAGAACGGCCAGAAGTTCGCCACCGTCCCCGTCGCCGTGTTCTTCACGCGGGACTTCCAGGAGCTGCACCGCTACGTCGAGTACCCCGTCATCTACCGCAAGGACCGAGTCATCGGGCACCTGCGCGCCGCGCGCGCGGGCGAGGGCGAAGATCAAGCGAAGGCGCGGGGCGGCCGGGACATCGCCGCCCTCCTCGAATCCCCGTTCTACGACGTGTGGGCTCAGGCCGGCATCGCCGAGATCATCAGCGCGCTCCACGAACGGCTGCTGACGAAATAACGCGCGGCGAAGAGGCTCAACGCGTGGCCGGCGGGCCCGCGCTCGAGCGGTAGTGCTCCGCGTAGGCCCGCCGGCAGCGCTCGCGTAACTCGACCTCGTCGACGTCGTTTCCGGCAAAGCGCGAGGGCGAGACATCGGACAGGTCGAGGGCCGGCGCGCCGTCAACGATCCACTCTGCGATGGCCTCACCGAGCGCCGGGGAGACGCTAAGCCCGCCCACACAGCAGCCGCTCATCACCCACGCGCCGGGCACGCCGGGCAACGGTCCCACGAGATAGCGGTCGTCCATGGTGAGCGTCGGCAGTCCGCCGCGGTGCTCGGCCACGCGAATCGTCGGATCCTCGAAGATCGGGAACTGTTCCCGGACACTGCGCGCGAGGCGCCACAGGACGTCGATGTCGAGCGGCAGCTCGGACACGTCGTCGGGCAGCGCGTGGGGCTGGAGGGGATCGGACTCGTAGCCCCCGAGCATCAGCCCGCCACGCTCGTGGCGCACGTAGACGTTGGCGTCGATCACGCGGGCGATCGGAAATTCCGGCCCGACGCCGTCTATGGGTTCAGTGATCAGGAGCTGGTGCCGGGTCGGTACGACGGGCAGCGGGGCGCCGAGCCCGGTGGCGATCAGCCGTGCCCATGCGCCCGCGGCGTCCACCACCGCGCGCGTGGCGATCGTCCCGCGCGCGGTCCGCACACCCTCGATGCCGCGCGCGCCGATCTCGAAGCCCGTGGCCGGCGTTCGGGGGAGCAGCGTGGCCCCGAGCTTTTCCGCGGCGCGAAGGTAGCCGATCGGCAGCTCGGAGGGCTCCACGTTGCAGTCGGTGGGACTCCACGTGATCGCCACGATCCCGCGCGCCCCGAGGATGGGCAGCCGCGCCTGAGCGTCGGCGATGGAGACCAGCTCGATCGGCACGCCGGCGACGCGGCCGCGCTCGACCTCGCGCGAGAGCTGCTCGGCGTCGCGCTCGGTGCGGGCGATCTTCAGCGCCCCACTCTGGGTGAAGCGTAGCGGCTGGCCGGTCTCGGCGGTAAACGCGGCGAGCTTGGCCACCGCGCGCTGGGCGAGCCGGGTGAGGGCGGCCGTCGCGCGCACCTGGCTGGTGAGGCCGGCGGCGCGGGGCGAGGTCTGCGAGGCGAGCGCGGCGCGCTCGAGCACGGCCACGCGGACGCCGCGACGGGCCAGATGATACGCGGCGCTCGCGCCGAAGGCGCCGGACCCGACGATCACCACGTCCGCGGAGGCGATCACGGACGCAGTCTATCGCCCGGCGAAGACTTCCGGGCGGGGCTATCATTGACGCTCAGACTTCTTCACTGCGGGAGGATCCGATGGGAGCCAAGAGCGAAGCGCTGGCCAAGCAGTACGAGGCGAAGGTCCAGGAAGCGACGGGCGTGCTGGAGGGGATCAGCGAGGCCGACTGGAAGAAGACGACCGCGGCTGAGAAGTGGACGGTGGGCGTGGTGGCCCATCACGTCGCGGGCGGCCACGAGGCCATCGCCGGGATCATGAAGACGGTGGCCGGAGGGCAGTCGATCCCGAACTTCACCATGGACATGCTCGACGGGATGAACGCCAAGCACGCGCAGGAGTTCGCCAACGTGGGTAAGGCCGACACCGTGGCCCTCCACAAGAAGAACGCCGCCGCGGCGGCCGAGATGGTGCGCGGGCTCAGCGACGCCGACCTGGCCCGTAGCGGCACCGTGCTGACCGGTATGCCGGCGATGAGCGTCGAGCAGATCGTCACCAACATCCTGATCAACCACATCGACGATCACTTCGGCAGCATCCGCAAGACCGTCGGCTAATGGTGCTCGCGGAATTGGCTGACGGGCTCGCGTCGGGGGTCGGCTGGCCTAGGTCCTCGAAAAGAGGAGCTGCGCTCCTCTTTTCTGCGAAATCGGCGCTCGACCCCCGACGCGAGCCCGTCAACCAATTCCGCGAGAATCATTAGAGAGAGCTCGGAGGGGGCTTCATTGCGGCGGCGAAGCCGGCGCTCGAACCAGCGACTCGGACGGTGTACCAACTTGCCGGGCCCGAGAGTGTAGGATGGCGCGAGATGCCAATTGAACGAGGGGCAAGTCGCCAGCAGCGCGAGGCGCTCGACGTGTCGGCGGACGTGCTGGTGATCGGGGGCGGGCCCGCGGGCGCGTGGGCCGCCGTCGCCGCGGCCGATGCGGGCGCGCGCGTGATCCTCGTCGACAAGGGGTATCTGGGCACCAGCGGCGCGACCGCGCCGTCCAACACCGGGACGTGGTTCGTGCCGCCGGGCGAGGGACGCCGCGTCGCCATCGAGCAGCGGCAGCCGCGCACGGGCGGTCTCGCCGATCCGGGCTGGGTCGAGCGCACGCTCGATACCGCGTGGGACCGGCTCCACGCGCTGGCCGCGTGGGGGTATCCGTTTCCTGACGACGACGAAGGCCGGCCGTATCTCGCCAACCTGCGCGGGCCGGACTACATGCACTTCATGCGTCGCCGGGTGCTCGCGGCCGG
>DATHGT010000066.1:0-5471 GCA_035317605.1 Candidatus Acidiferrum sp.
TCAGGAACATCGCCGTCGAGGGCAAGCCCGACGCGTTCCACTGCGAGCTGTGCATGCCGGTGCGGCCGCTGTAGGTCGGCCCGCCCCATCCCGAGCCGCCGGCTCGCGTTGATATACTGGGTCGTCCCCCATGAAGGTCCATCTCACGACCCTCGGCTGCCCCAAGAACCAGGTCGATTCCGAGCTGATGCTCGGGATGCTGACCGAGGCCGGGTTTCCGATCGCCGAGCGGGCCGAAGACGCCGAGTGCCTGATCGTGAACACGTGCGCGTTCATCGACCGGGCGCGTGAAGAATCGGTCAACACGATCCTGGAGATGGCTCGATTGAAGGAGCACGGGCACTGCCGGTCGTTGATCGTGACCGGGTGCCTGACTCAGCGCTACGGCGCCGAGATCCTGCGCGAGCTGCCCGAGGTCGACGGCATCCTCGGCACCTCCGAGCTGACCCGCATCGTCGACCTCGTCCGCCAGGCCTCGGGCCGTCACGACTGGGCCACGTCCGCGCCGCCCGGCTATCTCTACGACGCGACCACGCCGCGCCTGATGACCGCGCGCGTGCCATACGCCTACGTGAAGATCGCCGAGGGCTGCGACATGGGCTGCACCTTCTGCGCGATCCCCCAGTTCCGCGGCAAGCATCGCAGCCGTCCGCTCGCCGACGTCGTGAAGGAAGTCGAGGGCCTCGCGGCCAAGGGCATTCAGGAAGCGATCTTGGTCTCGCAGGACACGCTGGCCTACGGCCGCGATCTGCTGGGCAACGGCGACATCGGCGATCTGCTGCTGGCGCTGGGCGACACGCGCATGCCGTGGATCCGTCCCATGTACCTGCATCCCGCCCACGTCAACGATCGGCTGCTCGCCAAGTGGGCGCGGGCGCGCATCGTCCCGTACGTGGACATGCCGGTCCAGCACGGCGACGACGGAGTCCTGCGCGCGATGCGCCGCGCGGTCACCGCGCGGCGCATGAAAGAGATCGTCGCCGAGTTCCGATCCGCGATCCCCGACGTCACCATGCGGACCACTGTGCTGGTCGGCTTCCCCGGCGAGTCGGAGGCGGCGTTCGAGCGTCTGCTGGAATTCGTCGACGAGGCGCGGTTCGATCGGCTCGGCGTGTTCACCTATTCGCCTGAAGAAGGGACGCCGTCGCCCGACTTCCCCGATCAGGTGCCCGCCGAGATCGCCGCCGAGCGCGCCACGCGCGTCCAGGACCGCGGCGAGGCCATCGCGTGGGAGCGCCATCAGAAGGTCCTGGGCAGCGTGCTCGATGTCCTCGTCGACGGGCCGAGCGAGGACTCCGCGTTCGCCTGGGAAGCGCGCACGGCCGGCCAGGCTCCCGAGATCGACGGGGTCGTCTACCTGCGCGATCGCTCGTTCACCCCGGGCCGCTTCGCCCGCGTGCGCATCGCCGAGGTCGAGGGCCACGAGCTGGTGGGCGAGCGCGAGTAGGTGCCGGAAAGGGGCGTCCTCGACCGCGTCGCCGTTCTCATCGCGACCGTCTTCGGTGTCGGCTACGCGCCGCTCGCGCCGGGCACGGTGGCCAGCGTGGTGACCGTCATCTTCCTCGGGCTCGTTCCGTTCTCTCGCGCCGGGCTCGCCGTCTTTCTCCTGCTGGTCGTGGTCGTCGGGACCTGGGCCGCTCACCGCGCCGAGCGGGTGATCGGCGGAAAGGATCCGGGCGCGATCGTGATCGACGAGGTCGCGGGGATGACACTGTCGGTCGTCGCCTTCCCGCTCACCACCGAAGTGCTGGCGGCGGGCCTGGCGCTCTTCCGCGTGTTCGACGTGCTCAAGCCTCCGCCGGCGCGCGAGAGCCAGCGGATCACGGGCGGCGTCGGCGTGATGATCGACGACCTGATCGCGGGACTGTACGCGCTGGTGATCATCGCGGTGCTGCGCCGAACGCTGGGCTGGCCACCGTGAGCGCACTGGTCGTCACCGTCGGCGTCGCGCTCGGCGCCGACGAGCACGACGTCGCCGCGCTGACCCACGCGCTGAGGGAGGCCGGCCTCGACGTCACCGGCCGCTTCGCGGTGGACGAGGACGAGGTCATGCTGGAGCGCGCGCTGACCACGGGGGCGGCCGTCACCGTCGTGGTCGCGGGAAGCGGCAGCTCGTCGGGTGACGTCGTGCGCCGCACGCTGGCCCGCATCACGGGCGCGCGGCTGCTGCTCAGCGAGCGCGCCCTCGACGCCCTCGCCGAACGATATCGTCGCCGCGATCGACCGCTGCCCCGGCGCGCCGAGCGCCTGGCCCTGTTCCCCCAGGGGGCTGCGCTGTGGCTCTCGCCGGAGGCCGATCCGGCGTTCGCGCTGGAGACGGAAGGCCGCGTGATCGCCGTGCTCCCGCGCGGCGGCGATCTGGCGGCGATCGTCAGGCAGCATCTCGTGCCGTTCCTCGCCGAGCGCACGGGGATCGGCGAGGCCGTACTCACGCGAACGCTCCGCACCGCCGGCGTCTCAATCGCCGACGTCGAGGAGCGGCTCACCGAAGCCGGCGCCCGCGCGGACGGCAGCGAGGCGACGATCACCGTGCTGCCGGCGGCGAGCGGAGACTTCGAAGTCTGGGTGCGGATCACCGCGCGCGGCCCGGGCGCGGCGGAGCGTCTGGCTCGCGTCGACCGCGACGTCGCCGAGGTGCTGGGCGAGGACTGCTACGGGCGCGACGACGACACACTCGAGCGTGTCGTCGGTCGGCTGCTCCTCGAGCGCGGGCTCACGCTCTCGGTGGCGGAATCGTGCACGAGCGGGCTGCTCGGTCATCGTCTCACCGACATTCCCGGCTCCTCCGCGTACTTCGAGCGCGGGGTGCTGGTCTACTCGAATCAGGCCAAGCAGGATCTGCTCGGCGTGCCCGAGGAGATCCTGCGCACGCACGGCGCGGTGAGCGCGCCCTGCGCGGAGGCGATGGCCCGCGGTATCTGCGCGCGCAGCGGCAATCCCGTGGGCCTCGCCGTCACCGGCATCGCGGGACCGGACGGCGGGACGCCCACCAAGCCTGTCGGGACCGTCTTCATCGGGGTGGCCGTCTCCGGCGAGGTCGAAGCGCGCCGGTTCCAGTTCGAGGGCGATCGATCCGCGGTGAAGTGGCAGTCGACGCAGATGGCCCTCGACCTGCTCCGGAGAAGACTGATGAAACGGGGGACCTAGCCGCGGTCAGGACGTTCGTCGCCGTTCTGCTGTCCGACGAGATCAGAGGGCGCCTGGCCCGGGAAATCGACGCGCTCCGCCCTCACGCTCCCGGCGTCGCCTGGGTCGCCGCCGAGAACCTTCACGTCACCGTCAAGTTCCTCGGCGGCGTGGAGGAGACGCGTCTCGCCGACGTCGTCGCGGCGCTGCCGCACGTCGCGACGGTTTCCGCGTTCGAGGTCGAGATCCGCGGGCTCGGCGCGTTTCCGAACCCGGGCCGGCCGCGTGTGCTGTGGGCGGGAGCGCCTGGATCGCCGGCGTTCACGCGCCTGGCCGAGGGCGTCGATCGAGCGCTCGTCGCCCTCGGCTTTCCCCCGGAAGGCCGCGAGTTCACGCCGCACGTCACGCTCGGCCGCGTGCGCGAGCCGCGTCGCAACGACGCGCTGACCGAGGCGCTCGAGGCCGCCGCCGCCCGCTCGTTCGGGACCCTCCAGGTCCAGCGCGTGTCGCTCATGCGCAGCGATCTCTCGCCCAGCGGCGCACGCTACACCGAGCTGGCCCCCGTCCCCCTTCTGCCGGCCTGACCCCCAAATACTGTATCCAGTTTCAGACATTGACGCTCCCCGTGGGGTCTCCTAGAATGCTCCCAACGCTTTCTCTGGGAGGGACCCATGGCAGAAGTGAAGAGCGACCGTAAACAGGCCCTGGAACTCGCGCTCTCCCAGATCGAGCGGCAGTTCGGCAAGGGCGCGGTCATGCGCCTGGGCGCCCGCGGTCCGCTCGAGGAGATCGCGGTCATTCCCACCGGCGCGATCTCACTCGACGTCGCGCTCGGGATCGGCGGCCTGCCCCGCGGGCGAGTCACCGAGATCTACGGCCCGGAGTCCTCGGGCAAGACCACGCTGGCCTTGCATGTGATCGCCGAGGCCCAGCGCTTGGGCGGCATCGTCGCCTTCATCGACGCCGAGCACGCGCTCGATGCCATCTACTCCAAGAAGCTCGGCGTCAACACCGACGAGATGTTGATTGCCCAGCCCGACACCGGCGAGCAGGCGCTGGAGATCGCGGAAACCCTGGTGCGCTCGAACGCCGTCGACGTCATCGTGGTCGACTCGGTGGCCGCGCTGGTGCCGCGCGCCGAGCTGGACGGCGACATGGGCGATTCGCTTCCCGGCCTGCAGGCCCGCCTGATGTCGCAGGCCCTCCGCAAGCTCACCGCCGCCATCGCCCGCTCCGGCACCGTGATGATCTTCATCAACCAGATCCGCGAAAAGATCGGCGTGATGTTCGGATCGCCCGAAACCCAACCCGGTGGGCGAGCCCTGAAGTTCTACGCCTCCATCCGCATCGACGTGCGGCGGCAGGACGCGATCAAGCAGGGGACGGAGTCGGTCGGGGTGCGGACGAAGGCCAAGGTCGTGAAGAACAAGCTGGCGCCGCCGTTCCGCGAAGCCGAGTTCGACATGATCTACGGCGAGGGCATCTCCAAGTCCGGCACCGTGCTCGACGCGGGCGTCGAGCAGCAGATCATCGAGAAGTCGGGCACCTGGTACACGTACAAAAACGAGCGGATCGGCCAGGGCCGCGAGAACGCCAAGCGCTGGCTCCAGGAGAATCCGGTCGTGCTCGCCGATCTCGAGGCCAAGGTCCGCGAGGTGCTGGGTCTCCGCGCCCCCGTGCCGATCAAGTAGCCCCCGGCATGATGGATCTCGACGCGCTGTTACGGGCGGGTGTCGAGCGCGGCGCGTCGGACGTTCACCTCAAGCCCGACGCACCGCCCGTCCTGCGCGTCCACGGGCGGCTCGAGCCCCAGGCCGACTGGGGCGTCGTCACCGCCGAGTTCATGGAGGACGCCGCTCGCCGGATCTTGCCCGAGCGGGTGTACGCGCAACTGCGCGAGGGGCGCGAGATCGACGTCGGCTACGACATATCCGGCTTCGGCCGCTTCCGCGTCAACGTGTTCCTGTCGCTGGGCAAGATCCGTGCGGTCATGCGGGCCATTCCAGCGGTGAAGCCCGGCTTCGCGGACCTGAGATTGCCACCCGTGCTCGCCAGCCTGGCCATGGAGCGCCGGGGCCTCGTGCTCGTGACCGGCGTCGCGGGCTCGGGCAAGTCCACCACGCTGGCGGCCATGGTCGACCACATGAATCGTCATCGACACCACCACATCATCACCATCGAGGATCCGATCGAGTTCGCCCACGACGACATCCAGTGCACGATCAGCCAGCGCGAGGTGGGGTCCGACACGGCGGGCTTCGCGGTCGCACTGCGGGCGGCGCTGCGCGAAGACCCCGACATCATCATGGTCGGCGAGATGCGCGACGTCGAGACCATGTCCGTCG
>DATHGT010000067.1:0-5862 GCA_035317605.1 Candidatus Acidiferrum sp.
GGCTTCGTCCAGGTCGCGCGCGACGTTGCCGTAGGCGTTGTCGTTGAACACGACCGCGACCACGTTGATGCCGTAGCGCACCGCCGTCGACATTTCCTGCACGTTGTAGAAGAAGCCGCCGTCGCCGCAGATCGCGATCACCGGCTTGTCGGGGCAGGCGACCTTGGCGCCGAGCGCGACCGGATACGCGTAACCGAGGTTGCCGGAGTACGACGACGTCACGAACGTGCGCGGGCGGTAGACGGGCCACGCTGGGCGCGCGAAGTAGCCGATCTGGGTCATGTCGCCGACGAAGATGGCCTCTTCCGGCGTGCCCGCGCGCAGGCTCTTGATAATCGACGTCTGGGGCTCCTGGGTGATCGAATCCATGATCTCCGCGCGCAGCGACTCGCGCTCGGTCTTCCGGGAGGGCCGCGACGGTCCACCGGCGCGCAGGCGCTCGACCAGCTCTTCGAGCGTGGCCCGCGCGTCGCCGGGCAGGCCGAACGTCTTGGCGTGGTTGCGGCCGAGCTCGTCGGGATCGATGTCGATCTGGATGACCTGCTGGTCCTTGCCGAACCCGGCCACCGCCACGCGACTGGCCACCACGAGCACGACGTCGGCCGAGCTCACGTACCGTCGCAGCGGGCTCTCGGGCGAGAGCGCGGCGCCGAGCGAGAGATCGCTGGCGTCGCTGATCGCGCCCTTGCCCTCGGCGCTCTGCACGACACCCGCCTGGAGATAGTCGGCGACCGCGGCGAGGGCCTCGTGAGCGCCCGAGGGATGGACGCCGCCGCCCGCGTAGATCAGCGGACGCTCGGCGGCGAGCAGCATCGCTGCCGCGCGCTCGAGGTCAGCGCGCGAGGGGACGAGCCGCTCGTGCTTGGCCGGCTCGAGCAGCGTGACCTCGCCCTCGTTTTCCATCGTCTCGGGTGACATCTCGATCTCGACCGGACGCGGGCGACCGTTGCGCAGGTGATGGACCGCCTCGTGGACCGCGGCCGGCACGTCCGCGATCTCGAGCACGCGGCGCCGCCACTTGGTGATGGGCGCGATGCAGTCGAGCTGGTCGTGGACTTCGTGGAGCACGCCGACGTGACGGCCGAGGCTTGCCTTGGGGACTTGACCGGAGATCACGAACACCGGCGACGAGGCGGAGTACGCGGTGCTGATCCCCGCCGAGGCGTTGAGCAGACCCGGACCCGGCACCACGAGGGCGACGCCGAACTCGCCGGTGGCTCGCGCGTAGCCGTCGGCCATGTAGGTGGTCGACTGCTCGTGACGCGTGGTGATGAACTTCACGTTCGGCTCGTCCCGCAGCGCCGCCATCACGCCGTAGAGCTGCACGCCGGGAACTCCGAACACCACCCGCCCGCCTTCGCGCACGAGCTGCGCCACCAGCGCCTCGCCACCCGTCATCGTCGCCATCGATTGCCCCCCGTGAGATGTCAGCTTCGCGATCCTGATCGCCCGTGCGTCGCGTGCGGCTTCCAGGGCGCGGCCAGTGTAGCGCGAAGGCTGCGGGCGGTCGACCGCGTCGAAGGCGTGACTGTCTCAGTTTCGGTTCTGACAGTCCTCGTGGGCATTCCCCTGCACACTCGCCGCGGACGTTGAAAAAAGTGCCCGAGAATTGGCGATTTCTCGAAGCGGGGCGGAGACGTCACGACTGGTCCGGGAGTTGCGTCTAACTCCTAACCGCGACGACGCGGTGCGAGCCGCAGGACGCTGGGGATGGGCCCCGCGCCCGCAGCGGTCGGACGAGATGGGAGGAACACTCACATGACTCGATGGATCGTGGGCGTCAGCATCTTCGCGCTGGTCGCGTCACTCGGCGGCATGTGTTCGCCGGCCGCCGCGGCCGACGTCAGGATCGGAGTCAACGTCGGGGTCCCGGCACCGGTAGTCGTCGCCCCGGCGCCAGTCTACGTCGCGCCGCCGCCGCCGGTCGTGGTCGCGCCCGGCGCTCCGGTCTACTTCTACGGATCGAGCTACTACACGCACTACAACCGCGCGTGGTTCGTCGGACCCGGATACGGCGGGCCGTGGGCCTTCGTCCCCGTCGCGCGGGTACCTCGCCCGATCATCGCGGTTCCGCACGCGTATCTTCGCGTGCCCCCGGGCCACGGCCATCACATCGCCGGCCCGCCGCCCTGGGCGCATGGCCACGGGCGCGGGCACGACCGCGGCCACGGCCACGGCCACGGCGGGCACCACCGCAACTAGTGAGTTCAGTGTAGGGCGGCATCTTCAGCGCTTGTCCTTCGCCGTCCGACAGACCGCGGCGAAGGGCAGGCGGCGCCCTGCTCGGCGCGCCCCGGGGGAACCCGGGGCGCGTCTCCATCAAGGCTTCTTGCAGATCACGTTGAGCAATACCTGACGGCGTTCCTCGCGGATGATCTCGAGCGCGCGGGCGATGGCGTCGGGGAGGGCGGCGGGATCTTCGACGCGCTCGCCGTGGCCGCCTGAGGCCTGGCAAATCAGCTCGTAGTCGGGAGCCGGATCGAGATCGCTCAGCGGCATGGTGCCTGTGCGAACGGCCCAGCCCTGCGGCGCGTGCGCCTGCACCGAGCGCTTGACCGCGTTCCACGCCCGGTTGTTGAAGATCACCCAGAGCACCGGCAGATTGTAGGCGCGGGAGACCCAATGGGCGGCGGTCGGCGCGCCGAAGATGTAGGCGCCGTCGCCGAGGGCGCAGATCACGGTTTTGTCGGGCGACGCGAGCTTGGCGCCGAGCGCGGCGCCGAGACCCCACCCGAGACCGGCGGCTGGCGAGGAACCGAAGTACGTGCCGGGAGCGCGGAAGACCGTTTGCGTGTTGTCGAGATCGTACTCGTTGACCACCAGCGTGCGGGCGTCGATGACGTCGCCGATGCAGCGCGAGACCCACGCCATGTCGATGGGCTTGTCGTTCTGCACGGCCCGCGCGCGCGCGGCCCACGCGTCCTGGAGCCGCCGGTGTTCGGCCTCCCAGCGCGCGCGCCGCGCGGCGACCGCGGCCGGATCGGCGCCCGCCCGCCTGGCCGCTTCGGCGAGAGCGGCCAGTGTGAGGCGCGGGGCGCCCCCGAGCGAGAGGTCCACCGCGAAGCCGCGGATCGGGTAGCGCGCGAAGATCGGATCGTGCCCGACCTGGATGATCTGGGCGTCGGGTGACGGCGCTTTCATCTTCGGAAACCACGGGGCGTCGGTCTCGATGACCACGATCACGTCGGCGGCCTCGACGTACGGCGTCGACTCGTAGCCGACGTGCAGCGGGTGATCCTGAGGGAAGTTCACGTGCGTGTGGTACTGGTCGACGACCGGGATGGCGAGCGCCTCGGCCAGCGCGACCAGCGGCTTCACCGCGTCGGGATCGCGCCCCGCCGACTTCACGATGATCAACGGATTCGTCGCCGACGCGAGCATCTCGGCCGCGCGCTGCACTGACGCGGGATCCGCCACGGTCGTGCCGTTGGCCGAAAGACGCGGCGTCTCCGAATACTCGAAGTCGGTCATGCGCTCGGACAGCACCTCGCGCGGCAGCGTGAGGTAGACCGGGCCCGCCGGCTCACTCGTCGCGATGGCGAGCGCGCGGTCGACCACGGTCTCGATCTGCGAGCCCATGCGCAGCTCGTAGTCCCACTTGACGTACTCGCGAACCATCGAGCCCTGGTCGAACGATTCCTGCGCCCAGTGGATCTGCCGGTTACGCGCTCCGGGCAGCGCGCCCTCTGTGAGTGGAGTACGCCCGGCCGAGAACAGGATCGGCGCGTTGGCGCGGGCGGCGTTGATGATGCCGCCGAGCGCGTTGGCGGTGCCGACGGTGACGTGCACCATCACGAGCTGCGGCCGTCCGGTCACCATCGCGTAGCCGTGGGCCATGGCCACCGCGGGCGTCTCGTGGGGCACCGTGATGGGCCGCGGCAGGATCTGTCCCTGGGCCGAGCGGCGGGCGTAGGCCTCGACGATCGGCGCGAAGTCGGTCCCGGCGTTGCCGAAGAAATACTCGACCCGGCGCGAGGCCAGTAACTCGAGATAGGCCTCGGCCGCGCTCTCCACGTCCGCGCGCTTCTTCATGACGTTCTCCTCATTGGCACCGCTCCAGCTCCTGGAGGATCTCCGCATTGCTCGGGATCACGCGCAAGCCCGTCGCCGTCATGTACGCGCCACCCAGCGCGTAGCGGACCACGCCGCCCTTGTCGACGATGAAGAATCCCATGTCCTCGTCCGCCAGCAGCGAGGGCATCTCGGTCAGCTTGAACGGCTCGCCGGGGTAATCGGTCTCGGGCTTGGGCGCCGTCATTCCGGCGTAGAGCGTCTTGGCGTAGTAGACGGGGCCGTGACTCCGGACGCCCAGCCCCCAGGTCTGCCGCACACTGTAGTCCGGATCGCAGAGATAGGGAAAGCGCAGCCCGAACTTCCGGGCATAGACGCGAGCCCGCTCCGGCGTGGAGTTCGTGACCTCGACGATCTCGGCGTCCCGCGCCGCGAACTCGCCGTAGCTCCGCGCGAGCTGCGACATCTGCTGGCGGCAGAACGGACACGCCATGCCCTTGGTGAACCAGACGATCACGTTCTTCTTGCCCCGATAGTCCGCGAGCGCCACGTCAGGCCCCTGCCCCGAAGGCAGGCGGAACGACGGCGCGACCTGTCCGACTCCGATCTGAGCCATGTCGACCTCTCCTTTAACAGAGAAAGGGCAGGACGAAGAAGGTGTCGCTGCTCCATCCCGTCGCGGCCTGCACCTCGCGACTCCGCGAGAGCCAGCGCTCCGCCTCGTCCTCGTCGCCCCGCTCGATGGCGAGCGTGGCCAGCCCGTCATAGCACGGGAACAGGAGTTGCGGCTCGCCGACTTCCTCGGCGACGTCCAGCGCCTCCCGGTAGCGCGCGGCGCTCTCGTCGTAGGCGCCTCGGCACTGATGGATCTGGCCCAGGATGATCAGCGGAATGGGCAGGTGATTGCGCTGGCCGAGCCGGCGGTCGATCTCCACCGCGGCCTCGGCCGCGCGCACGCCGCCGTCGTAGTCTCCCGCCAGCGTGCAGTGGCCGCCGGCCAGCGTGCAGTGGAGCCACGACTGCTGGAGCTGGTCGCCGATCCGCTGGGCCAGGGCGAGTCCCTCGCGGCAGTACTCGACCGAGCGCGCGTGGTCCAGGGTGGCGTACATCACGGCCAGGTTCGTGTACGCGCGGCAGGCGACCGCGCCGAGCTGGCGGGCCAGGGCCTGCTCCAGACTCTGAGCCACCAGCTCGGCGCCGCGCTCGATGTCGCCGGCGCGGGCCAGCGCCACGCCCCAGGTGTTGTAGGCGTGAGAGATCACGTCGCCGGCGCCGAGCTGGCTGCCCAGGGCGAGCGCGCGCTTGGCCCAGTCGATGGCCTGCTCGTGGTCCCCGAGCCTGAAGTGGATGCGCCCGAATTCCTGGTAGAGCCGCGCGGTCTCGATGGTCGTGCTGGCCTCGCCGAGGGCCAGCAAGCCGCGCTCGAGGTGGGAGAGCGCGCGCTCCTTGTCGCCCGCGGCCCACGCGGCCACCCCGAGCTTGCGATGCAGCTCGGCCACGCGCGCCGGCTCGCCGCGGACGGGCTCGTCCCCAAGCGCCGCCCGCCAGTGCTCGCGGGCTTCGTGCAGGGCGCCCTCGGCCCACGCCACGTCGCCGAGCTTTTCCAGCACGAGCGCGCGGTCGCCCGCCGGCTGACCCGCGCTCCCGGGTCGTGCTTCGCCGGCGGTCCCGGCGTCGAGGGCGTCCAGCGCGCGGGCGTAATCGGCGCGCGCGTCCGCGTAGGCGAAGAGGCTCAGCCAGCGGTCGCCGGCCCGCACCAGGAAGCTCACCGCGCGCTCGCGCTCGGCGCTCCGCGCGTAGTGCTCGGCGATCTGCTGGAGGACGTCGTCGGCGCGCCCGGCGGGCAGCCGC
>DATHGT010000068.1:0-9362 GCA_035317605.1 Candidatus Acidiferrum sp.
GTCACTCGAACTGCGCCGCCCTCCACTTGAGGGCGGCGCCCAAGCCTTCCTTCTCGCGAATCTCGTCGAACTTCATCCCCACTTCGGTGCGCGCCGCGTAGAGCGGGGCCAGCACGTCGAGGCCGGCGAGGATGGCGTTGCGGAAGCCCGCGGCCTCGGCGCCCCGCCGGGTCGCGAGCTTGGTGGCGGCCAGCGACTCGGGCGAGATCAGCGCGAGCCGGCGCGCGAACTTGAGGGTGGCCGCCTGGAGCTCGGCCCGCGGCACCACGCGGTTGACCATGCCCCACGCCAGGGCCTGCTGGGCGTCGATGGTGTCGCCGAGGTAGAGCAGCTCGCGGGCGCGCCGGAGCCCGACCACGAACGGCATCACCAATCCGGGGCCCACGTTGGAGAAGCGGATCTCGGGCTCGCCGAACAGGGCGTCGTCGGCGGCGATGGCCAGATCGCAGAGCATCATCAGCTCGCAGCCGCCGCCGAGGCAGTGGCCCTGCACGGAGGCGATCACCGGCTTGTTCATGTCCCACGGCGTCATCTCGAGACGGATGTCGTCGGTGAGCGATTCGCGCCAGGCCAGCGCGTTGCCCCGGCGCGCCGCGCGCGCGGGGTTCGGCGAGATGTCGTAGCCCGCGCTGAAGCTCCGGCCCTCGGCGCGCAGCACGACCACGCTGGTGGCGGGATCGCCGTCGGCTTCATGAAAACGCTCGACCATCCGGCGCTTGAGGTCGGCACTGATCGCGTTGAGCTTGTCGGGACGGTTGAGGGTCACGATGCCGACGCGTCCGTCGACGGTATAGGTCACGATCTCGGCGGTCATAAGGGGACTCCTCAGGCGCGCGGGACGATGAGGGCGTCGACGACGACGCAGCCCCGCTCCAGCACCTTGATGGGATTGAGGTCGATCTCGGCGATCGCCGCGCGATCGGCCCATGCATAGTCGGCCAGCGCCTCCAGGCAGAGGCACAACGCGTCCACGTCGGCGGCGGGCCGGCCGCGAAAGCCCGCGAGCAGCGTCGCCGCGGTGGCGGCTTCGGCGATCATGGCCCGCGCGTCGCCCGCCCGCAGCGGCAGCGGACGCAGCGCGATTTCACCGAGCGCTTCCACCGCGATCCCGCCCGGACCGAACGCGAGCACCGGTCCGAAATCGCGATCGTGCGTGACGCCGGCGAGTACCTCGACACCGCCCGCCACCATCTGCTGGACCACGAAGCCGGCGACGGCGACGCCGGACAGCGAGCGCGCCCGGATCGCGGACAGGCGCTCCCACGCCGCGCCGACCTCCTGAGCGTCGCGCAGCCCGACGGCCACCAGACCGAGGTCCGAGCGGTGCGGCACCTCGTCGGCGACGAGCTTGAGCGCGACGGGATAACCGATCGCGCTCGCGGCCGCGAGCGCGTCGTCGCGTGTCGCGCACAGCGCCTCGCGCACGACCGGCACGCCGGCGGCGGCGAGCAGCCGCTTGGCGTCGTGCTCGTGAATGGTCCGGCGCGCGTGACCGCCGGGCAGCGAGGCCACGGTGAGCGTCGGCGCCGGAGGCGCGGGACGGGGTGGAGCGAGCGGGGTCAGGCTCCGGGCCAGGCGATCGATCGCGCGCAGCCCCTGACGGGTGCCGCCGATCATCGCGATGCCGAGCGCGCTCAGGTACTCGCGCTGGTCGTGACGGAAGATTCCCGGCCGCGTGCCCATCAGGTAGAACGGCTTGGTCGATCCCTGGGCGGCCTCGCCCAGCATGCGCGCGTAGGTCATGAACCGCTCGGGCGTGCCCATCGGCGAGCCGTCCGCGCTGTCGGTGCACCAGACCACCGCGTCGATCTCGGGGGCCGCGCCCAGCACCGCGAGCGTGTGCGGCACGTTGGTGTTGAAGTCGCCGTTGCCCCACGAGTCCAGCGGATTGCCGTCGCCGCCGACGGGTCCGATCACGCGCGCGATCTCCGAGCGCGACGCGGGCGACAGCGGCGGCAGTTCGAGCCCGGCACTCGCCGCCGCGTCGAGGATCAGCTCCGCGTGGCCGCCGGAGTTCGTCATCACCGCGATGCGCCCTCCCGGCGGACGGCGCGCGCCCTGGCCGGCCGCGATGGTCTCGGTCATCTCGTCGAGGTCTTCGACCTCGATGGCCCGGTGCGCGCGCAGCAGGGCCGAGAACACGCGCGACTCGCCGGCGAGCCCGCCGGTGTGGCTGCCGATCGCGCGCCGCGCCCGCTCGCTGCGGCCGACCTTCAGCACGATCACGGGCTTGCCACGCTCGGCCGCGCGGTCGAGCGCGGCCACGAAGCGCTCGGGCCGGCGCACGCTTTCCAGGAACAGCGCGATCACGCCGGTGAGCGGGTCGTCGATCAGGTATTCGAGGAAATCAGCGGCCACCAGCACGGCTTCGTTGCCGGTGGAGACCACGTGGCTGAAGCCGAAGCGACGGCAGTCGGCCAAGAGCCCGATCACGATCGATCCGCTCTGCGAGATCAGTCCGACGTTGCCGGGCAGGAGCGCGGGGTCGCGGAGCGCGTTGAGATACACGAGGCTCCGCGCGTGCGGGCTGATCACGCCCATGCAGTTGGGCCCGCAGAAGGCGATCCCGGCCTTGGCGCAGATCGCGATCAGCTCGTCCTGGCGGCGGCGCCCCTCGTCGTCGCTCTCGGCGAACCCCGCGTCGAAGGCCACGGCCGCGCGCACTCCGTGGTCGGCGGCGGACCGCAGCCCCTCCAGGACCCGCTCGTGATTCACGCAGAACGCGAGCACGTCCACGCCGGCGGGCAGATCCTCGAGGGCGCGATAGCAGCGCAGGCCGAGCAGGCTCTCGTAGCGCGGATTGATGGGATAGATCGCGCCGGGGAAGCCGATGCGCTGGAGGTTCTCCACGATCGTGCGGCCGACGGACGGCCGCTCGGAGGCGCCGAGCACGGCGACCGAGCGAGGCTTCAAGAGCGCGTCGAGATCGATGATCCGTCCTCCCGAAGGGGCGTCGCTGTTGACAGGATCGAGACCGGGTCCGTATGGTACCAGACGCGATGAGAATCGGATTCCACCTCACCCCGTTCTGGAGCCCCACCGATCGCGGCGCCACGCGCATCATCGACGAGGCCATCACGGTCGTGGCCGCCGCCTCGCGGATGGGCTACGCGTGGGTCTCCATCGGCCAGCACTGGGTCTCGCACCCGACCGTCTGGCCGCAGCCGTTTCCGATCCTCGCGCGCCTGGCCCCCGAGACCGGCGCCATGCGGCTCAAGACCTCCGTGCTGCTGCTGCCGATCGTCAACGCGGTGGAAGCGGCCGAGAACATCGCGACCCTCGACCACATCTGTCACGGACGGCTGGACGTCGGCGTGGCCATCGGCTATCGCGAGAGGGAGCTGGAGGCGGCCGGCCTCACGCGCCACGATCGCGTCGCCAAGCTCGAGGAATCGCTCGACCTCATGAAGCAGCTCTGGACGGGGCGCGAGGTGACGTTCCACGGCAAGTACACGCGCCTCACCGCCGGCCGCCTGGGCTTTCCGCCGTTCCAGGAGCCGCACCCGCCGCTGGAGATGGGCGCGCAGAGCGAGGGCGCCACCCGCCGGGCCGCGCGACTGACCGACGGCGTGTTCTTCGGTCCCCAGGTCGCGTGGCGCGACATCGGCAAGCTGGCCGCGGTGTTCCGCGAGGCCCGCGCCCAGAGCGGCGCTGGCCGGCCGGGGAGCATCGGCGCCTCGCGCAGCCTGATCGTGGGCGCCGACAAGGAGCGCGCTCGCGCCGCGGCCCGCGAGTATCTGGAGAAGACCTTCGCGATGTACCGCACGTGGGAGATGCAGGAGCGGGCGATGGCCCCGCTCCAGCTCTCGTCCGACATCGCGCTCGACGACTGGACGGTCTACGGCTCCCCGCGCGACTGCGTGGAAACGCTGGAGCGCGCGGGCGACCTCGGCCTCGACAAGATCGGCTTCACGATCTACAGCCTTCCCCGCGAAGTCGACGCGCGCGTCGAATATCTGCAGATGATCGCCGAAGATATCGTCCGCCCGGCCAGCGCATAGCGGCGGGAGGGGACGGGGGCGCCGCCGCGAAAACCGCCGTACAGCCGACGAACGTGTTTTCGCGGCGGCGCCCCCGTCCCCTCTCGCCGCGGCTTATCGGGACAGGCCGAGCAGGAACGTCCAGGTCTTGGCGCGGCCCAGGATCGACGCGTAGGTGCGGTCGCCGGTGAGGACGTCGATCATGCCTTCGACGATTCTCTGGCCGTGGTGGCCGAAGACCCAGCGCCGGATCCGTGGACGCTCATAGGTGAGTTTGGCCAGCTCGCGGCCGATGCGGACCTCGCGCCGCAGTCTGGCCAGCAAACGCTCGTAGCGCTCGCGGACGCGGGCGGGCTCCCCGTCGCCGTCGAGGATGGCGCGCGCGGCGAAGGTGCCGCTCTCGATCGCGGTCGAGATGCCCTCGCCGGTGACCGGGTCGGCCAGGCCCGCCGCGTCGCCCGCCAGCAGCACCCGACCACGGGCGACTCCTTCGGCGCGGGCGCCCAGCGTGACGAAGAAGCCGTGCTTCTCCACGTGATCCGGACGATCCAGGCCGAGCGCGGCCAGGTACTGCGCGAGGCCGACGTTGAGGTTCACGCCGCTCCGCATCGAGCAGACGCCGATCGAAAGGTGATCGCGCTTGGGGAACACCCAGCCGTAGCCGGCGCGCACCGGACCGAAATCGAAGCGGGCGGTGGCGGCCAGTCGCGCGAAGTCCGCGTCGGTCACGCGTACTTCGGCTTCCAGTGCCGGCGCGCAGAGTCGCGCCGGGCCCCAGCCGCAGAGCCGCGCGGTCTCACTGGTCGCGCCGTCGGCGGCCACCACGAAGCGGGCGACCACGGATCCGTCCGTCGTCTCGAGCCGCGTCCGGTCCGCCTCCACGGTCACCGCGCGCACCGCGCAGCGCGGACGCACCTCGGCGCCGGCGCGCGCGGCGGCGGCGACCAGCGCGGCGTCGAAGCGGTCGCGCATCACCATCGAGATCAATGGGCGCTCGCGTCGCGCGCGGAAGCGCAGGCCGTCGTGACCGAGGTCGAGATCGGCGGTGTGACACGTGCGCTCCACCACGGCCGCCTCGACGTCGTCGCGAACGCAGGACGGCAGTCCGCGGAGCGCGCGTCCCACGAGACCGCCGCCGCACGTCTTGTAGCGGGGCACGTCACGCTTCTCGAGCAGCACGACCCGCGCGCCCGCCTCCGCGAGCACGCGCGCCGCGCTCGCCCCCGCCGGCCCCGCTCCCACCACCGCCACGTCGTGCACGGTCATGGACCGCATTGTAAGCCGTCCATCCCGCGTCCTTGACAGTCCCCGGTAAGTGGTATGGAGTGCGGGATCGTGTTGCGGCCGTTCGCGCTCTATCAGGCGTCGACCGTCGGCGAGGCGAGCGAGGTGCTCGCGCGCGAGGGGAGTGACGCCGTCGTGTATGCCGGCGGCACCGAGATCCTGCTCGTGCTGAAGGAAGGGTTGCTTCGAGTCGGCAGCCTCGTCGACGTCAAGCGGATTCCCGGACTGTCGGAGATCCGCGCCGACGACGGACACCTGACGATCGGGGCCACCGCGACCCACCGCGCGGTCGAGCGCTCCGATGTCGTCCGTGAGCGATGTCCGCTGATCGCCGGCGTGGCGCGGCACGTCGCCAACATCCGGGTGAGGAGCGTGGGGACGGTGGGGGGAAATCTCGCGTTCGCGGACCCGCACAGCGATCTCGGCACGCTGTTCCTCGCCTTCGACGGGACCGTGCGTCTGGGCTCGCGCGGCGGTGAGCGCGAGCTGCCGCTCGAGGAGTTCGTGCGGGGGCCGTACGAGACCGCGCGCGGCGAGGACGAGATCCTCACCTCGGTGCGGCTCACGCCGTGGCCGGCGGGGACCGCCGGCGCGTACGTGAAGTTCGGCGTGTTCGAGCGGCCGACGCTCGGGATCGCCGCCGCGCTGATGCGCGACGGCGGCGACGTGGTGACCGGCGCGCGGCTGGCCATCGGCTGCGTGACCCCTCGTCCCCAGCGGTTGCTCGCCGCCGAGGAGCGGCTCCGAGGGTTCACGGTGGCCGAGGTGAGCCGTCACGCCGACGAGGTCGCGACGCTGGCGATGCGGGACGTCGAGCCGCTCGGCGATCTCCACGGGTCGGCGGAGTACAAGCGCGAAATGGTCCGGGTGTTCGTGCGGCGCATTCTGACGATCGCCGCCGCGCGGGCGGACGGACGCGAGACCGATGAACGTCATCCCCATACGATCGTCGTCTGAGATCCGCTTCGTCCTCAACGGACGGGCCGTGGCCCTCGACGTGCGCCCGGAGGCGCTGCTGCTCGACGTGCTGCGCGATCGCTTGCAGCTCAAGGGGGCCAAGCGCTCGTGCGACATGCAGGTGTGCGGCGCGTGCACGGTGCTCGTCGATGGCGCGCCGGTGAGCGCGTGTACCTACCTCGCGATCGAGGCCGACGGCCGCGAGCTGACCACGGTCGAGGGGCTGGGCGGTGACGAGGCACTCGATCCCCTCCAGGAGGCGTTCATCGACTGTGCGGCGGTGCAATGTGGATTCTGCACCGCGGGGATGCTGCTGACCGCGAAGGCGCTGCTGGCGGAGGATTCAGCGCCGACGCGGGAGCGCGTGAGCCAGTACCTGCGCGGCAATCTCTGTCGCTGCACGGGCTACCGCAAGATCGTCGACGCCATCGCGCTCGGAGGGGGGGATCGGATCGCGCAGGCGAAGCCCGCGCGCGGAGCGCTCGAACCGCTGCGTGTCGTGGGGAGATCCGTGAGGCGGACGGATGCTCTCGAGAAAGTCACGGGGAGGGCGCGGTATCTGAGCGACATGGAGGTCGCGGGGATGGCGCACGCGCGGCTCCTGCGTTCGCCGTATCCGCACGCGCGGATCGCGCGCATCGAGGTGACGAGCGCGCGGGCGCTGCCGGGGGTGTACGCGGTGCTCACCGGCGCCGACCTCACCTGGTGCGAGCCGTTCTTCGGGCCGGCGCTGCGCGATCGCCCGATCCTGGCCGTCGACGTCGCGCGCTACGAGGGCGAGCCCGTGGTCGCGGTGGCGGCGGTGGACGAGGCCACGGCCGCCGCGGCGCTCGACCTCGTCGAGATCGACTACGAAGACGTGCCGGCGGTGATGACGATCGAGGAAGCGCTCGCGCCCGGGGCGCCGCTCGTGCACACGGGCGAGCCGCTGGCCGGGCACTTCTCCGATCTCGCCTCGCTTCGCGCGAGGCCGGGGACGAACATCTGCCACCAGTTCGACTATCGGCGCGGCGATCCCGAGTCCGCGTTCGCGGGGGCGGACGTCGTGGTCGACGACGTCTACACGTTCCCGCGCGTCCAGCACTATTCGATGGAGCCCCACGGCGCGATCGCGGAGTGGGAGCCGGACGGCGCGCTCACCGTGTGGTCGTCCACGCAGAATCCGTTCTCGGTGCGCGCGGAGCTGGCCGCGTTGTTCAACCTGACGGCCAGCCGCATCCGCGTGGTGGTCCCGCTGCTCGGCGGCGGCTTCGGGGGCAAGACCTACGCGAAGCTCGAGCCCGTCGCCGCCGCGCTGGCCCGCGTCGCGCGACGGCCGGTGAAGCTGCAAGCGTCGGTGGACGACGCGTTCCGCACGGTGCGGCGGTGCAGCGCCCGCGTGCGCGTGCGGCTCGGGTTCCATCACGACGGCCGCCTCCACGCGTTCTCGTGCGACGCCGACTACGACATCGGCGCCTACGCCGACATCGCCCCGCGGGTGATCCAGAAGGGCACCTACACCGCGACCGGTCCCTATCGGGTGCCCAACGTGCTGCTGCACAGCAACGCGGTCTACACGAACACCACGCCCGGCGGCGCCTTCCGCGGCTTCGGCGTCCCCCAGCTCGTGTGGGCGGTGGAATCGCTGATGGACGTGGCGGCCGAGCGGCTCGATCGCGATCCCGTCGATCTGCGCCGCCAGAACCTGCTCGCCCACGGCGAGGAGTTCGCGCCGGGCGACACGCCCGTCGACGGCAAGCTCGAAGAAAGCCTCGATCGCGTGGCCGAGGCGATCCAGTGGCAGGCGGGGGCGCCGGCCGGGCGCGCCAAGGGCGTGGCCGCGATGATGAAGGCCAGCGTGGCGCCGTCGGTGTCGGAGGCGATCGTGCGCCTGCACGCCGACGGCAGCGCGTCGGTGCTGGTGAGCACGGTCGAGATGGGACAGGGGGCCAGGACCGTGCTCGCGCAGATCGCGGCCGAGGTCTTGGCGATCCCCCTCGAGCGCGTGACGATCGTGTCGCCCGACACCAGCATCACGCCCTACGACCAGACGACCAGCTCGAGCCGCTCGACCACAATGGTCGGTCGCGCGGTGCAGGAAGCCTCCGCGGACGTGATCGGCCAGCTCGTGAAGATCGCCGCGGAGTGTTTCGGAGTCCAACCACGACATCTACGCGCGGAAGACAGCGCGATCGTCGGCGAGGGCCAGCGCGCGACGTATCCCGCGCTGATCGACCATCACTTCGGCATGCGCGGCGGCGAGCTGATCGGGCGCGGAGTGGTCGCGCCCGGGCGCACGCGCGCGCCGCTGGGCGGCAGCACGCCGTTCTGGGAAGTCGCGATGGGCGGCGCCGAGATCAGCCTCGACGCGGAGACCGGTGCGATCGTGGTGGAGTCGTACACCTCGGTCGCGGACGTGGGCCGCTGCATCAACCCCCAGCAGTGCGAGGCCCAGGATGAAGGCGCGGTGGTGCAGGGGATCGGCCACACGCTGCTCGAAGAAATGGTCTACGAGGGCGGCGCGCTGCTGAACGGTAACCTCGTGAGCTACCGGGTGCCGCGCGCCGAAGACCTGCCGCCGCGGCTCGAATCGCTGTTCGTGGAAAACGGCGACGGCCCCGGACCGTTCGGCGCGAAGGGAGTCGGCGAAGGCAGTCTCATCCCGGTGAGCCCGGCCATCGCCAACGCGCTGGCTCGCCTCGCCGGCGTGCGGCTGACGGAGTTGCCGCTCACGCCCGAGCGCGTCTGGCGAGCGCTCCGTGATCGGACCCCGCGCCCGTCCGGACCCTGAAGTTCTCTGATTTCTTGGGGCTTGGTACCCTATAACCTCTTGATGTCACTTGAGTTCTAACCTCTCTTGACTTACCCGATCGACAAAGGTACTTTCCGGTTCATGTCAGCGATCACTACGTCGTCAGAGGTCTCTCCACACGGCGGTCGGCTCATCGACCGGGTCCTCGTCGGGGACGCGCTCGCGGCCGCTCGCGACCGCGCGTCGTCACTCACCCGGCTCTCGCTCAACGCCCGGATGATGTCGGACGTGGAGCTGCTCGCGGTCGGCGCGTACAGCCCGCTGGAAGGGTTCATGGGCCGGGCCGACTACCGCAGCGTGCTGAGCGACATGAGGCTGGCGAACGGGCTGCCGTGGACGCTGCCGATCAC
>DATHGT010000069.1:0-11951 GCA_035317605.1 Candidatus Acidiferrum sp.
AGTTCTGCTCGAGGATCTTGAGGCCGGGGGGATCCGTGAGGGACTTGAGGTGCACGGTGGTGGGATCGATCTGGGCCGCGACGTCGGTGAACTGCACGTCGAGCAGCCCCGCGTCGAGGCGGACCTCACGGGTGTCTTTCACGAGCCCGAGGTTGCCGTTGTAGATGGTCACCATCACACCCTTTTGGTCGTCGCGGGTGATGGGCTGAGGCGCCGCGCCGGCGACCTCCGTGCTCCACAAGGCGATCAGCACACCGAGAGCCACGAGCCGCCTGCGCATCTGTCCGCCCTCCCTGGGCTTGCGTCGTGCACTTCCGGAGGGTTAGACCGGAGCCGGGGCGAGAAGTTCCGGCGAGGCTACTCGGCGATACGGATGGGGATGCGGAGGTAGGGGGCATCCAGCATGACGCGCTGGCGAAGGCCGGGGGCGCTCCACGCACCCAGCGCCTCGAGATTCCGTACGAAGTCGTCGTAGCGTACCTCGGGAATCAGCACCTCGATGACGATGTCCGTCCCGTCCTGACGCCGTGCCGTCTCGCTGCCGCCGACCTTCGAGAGGAGGTCGGGCAGCGCGGCGACGGCGACGCTCCGATCACGAACCTCCAGCCGTCCGGCGACATCCGCCGGGCGCGCGGAGAGACCGGCGACTCGACCCGCCGACGGCGCAGCGAGCTTCCTCGCCATCTCGCTTCTCTCGCGTTTCTCGTCGGAAGACTCCGCCGCGGCCGGGGGTCGCGGCGGCGGGGCCGTGACCGCGGACTGCGGCTGTTGCCCCGCGTCCGGGGGTCGCGGCGATTGCGCGGCCGGGGATCCGGGCGCCGGCTCCTGTGGAGCCGCCGGGACAGGTGCCGAGGCGACCTGCTCGCTCGATGCCCCGCGCGTCTCCTCGCCACGGGCGACGGGCGGAGCGGGCGGAGCCTGCTCGCTTGCCGCCACGCGACTCTGCTCGGCGCGGGATGCCGGTGGCGCCGTGGCGATCCGTTCGCCCGGCGTCTCGCGAGTTTCTCCCCCTGGAGGTGTCCGGAGCGGCTGAGACGGCGCGTCCGAAATCTGGGGCGGCGCCGGCCGCTCCACGCGGGCGGCATCACGAAGCTCCGGCGTGCGATCGATCAACAGCATGGCCAGTCCGGCGATCACGACAACCGCCACAGCTTCCGCGGGCAGCTTGACCGAGAGCGGCAGGAACAACCAGGCCGCCACCCGGCGGTGCCAGGGCGCGGGACGTGCGCGCTCCATCACGCGATCGACGAAGCCGGCGGGCGCCCGCGCCGGCTCGACCCGGCGGAGCAGGCCGACGGTCGCGCGCAGCCCCTCGAGCTCGAGCCGGCACTCCGCGCACGCCAGCAGGTGCGTCTCGATCTCGACGCGGCGAGCGGGATCGACCGCGTCGTCGACGAGGGCTCCGAGCCATTCGCGCGCGGCGTGGCACGTCACGAGAGGAACCGCTCCATCTTCTCCTTCAGGTCCATGCGCGCCCGGTGCAAGCGCGACCGCACGGTGCCGAGCTCGAGGCCGAGCGCCCGGGCGATCTCATCGTAGGCCATGCCCTCGAGATCGCGCAGGATCACCACCACCCGCCGCTCCTCGGCGAGATCGGCGATCGCACGGTGCAGCGCCGCCTCGAGCTCGCCGCGCTCGGCGTTGTCCTGAGGCCCTGCCTCGCCGTCGGCCACGCGCAGCAACACCTCGTCACCGGGACGCGCCACCCGCCGGTCGGCCGAGGCCAGCCGGTTCAGGCACAGGCGCGAGACGATCGCGTAGAGCCACGTCGAGAGCCGGGCGTCGCCGCGGAACTCGGCGAGACTGCCGTGAGCGCGCAGGAACGTCTCCTGGGCGATCTCCTCGGCCTCCGCCGCGTTGTCGAGCATGCGCAGGGCGACGCCGAACACGCGGTGCTGATGGCTCACCACCAGCTCCTCGAAGGCCCGCGCGTCGCCGGCCCGCAGCCGCTCCAGGAACGCTGGATTGTCCGCACCGTCCTCCTGCACGGTTAGACCATAGCGCGAGCCGAAAGTTCCGGGGCCGCGCACTTCGCGGGGCCCCGAATCCGCGGGTGGTAGACTGCTCGCGTGCCGCGCTTCGCCATCGCCGTCTCGATCGCACTCGCGCTCGTCGCGACCCCGGTCGCGTTCGTCGCGACCCCGGTCGCGTTCGTCGCGACCCAGGCGAGCGCCGAGCACACGGTGTACTACCGCTACGTCGTGCTCGGCTTCGTCAAGGACGCCAAGGGCAAGCCGCTGCCCGAGCAAGCGGTGGAAGTGGTGCGGGACAAGACCGGGCTGGCGTATCCCGGCCGCACCGACGAGGGGGGATTGTTCGTGATCGTCGTGCGATTGGGCGACGAGAGCGCGGGCGAGACCCTGACCGTCCGCAGCGGAGGCGCGACCACGACCGTCACCGCGCGCTTCGATCCCGCCAACCACGTCGCCGACCGCGGCACCCGCGTGGATCTCGACGGGGCCCGGTTCGTGGAGCGGACGGCCGCGTTCCAGCCGACGCTCGCGCGCTTCGTGGGCGACACGCGGCACTGATCCCGGAGGTGTGACATGAGCAAGACCACGCGCAAGGGTATGAAGGCCTACGTCCTCATCGAGACCGCTCCCGGCAAGACCCGCTCCGTGAAGCACGCGCTGGGAAAGATCGAGGGCGGCCCCTCGACCATGGTCCACCTCGACGCGATCACCGGCCCCTACGACTTCATCGCGGTCGTCGAGGGACCGAGCCTCGACGCCATCGGCCGTCTGGTCACCGACGAGGTCGGCACCATCGACGGGGTCACGCGCACGACGACCTGCGTGGCGGTATCGATTGCGTGACGTGTATCCGATTTTTGCCATAAGAACACGTTGGTTGATCCAGCACACCAAGTGAGATGATGGTTGACGTCCTCGTCTACGACGTGACCGATGCGGCCCGCTACGCCGAGCTGATCCGGGCCCCGCGCGGGCGCGTGGACGTGCGGGTCGCGGCGACGGCCGAGGAAGCGGCCAAGCACATCGCGACGGCCGAGGTGCTGTACGCGTGGAAGCCTCCCCTCGAGCTCTACGCGCGAGCCGAGCGGCTGCGGTGGCTCCACGCCATGGGCGCCGGTGTGGACTGGGCGCTGGTGCCGGAGCTTCCCAAACGAGTGGTCGTCACTCGCTCGCCGGGCGTGTTCGGGCCGTGGATGGCGGAGTACGTCATCGGGTGGTCTCTCTGGGTCACCCAGCGAATGGCCCAGTATCGCGAGGCACAGACGCGTCGCGAGTGGATCCAGCATCATCCGCCCGAGCGGCTGGCCGGCAAGACCATGGCCATCGTCGGGCTCGGCGACATCGGCCGCGCGGTGGCTCGCGCGGCCCGCCAGACCGGCGTCCGCGTGATCGGGGTGACCCGCTCGGCCCGTCCCGTCTCGGGCGTCGAGCGCGTCTATCGCTCTCGGGACCTGTCGCGGGCGCTCGCCGTTGCGGACTTCGTGGTCCTCGTGATCCCGCTCAACGACACCACGCGCGGACTGATCGGCGCCGCCGAGCTCGCGGCGATGCGCCCGACGGCGTGGCTCATCAACATCGGCCGCGGCGCCCTCATCGACGAGGGCGCGCTGGTGCAAGCGCTCCAGCATCGCACCATCGCCGGCGCCGTCCTCGACGTCTTCACCACCGAGCCCCTACCCCGCGATCATCCGCTCTGGACCCTCGACAACGCGGTGATCACCCCGCACATCTCCGGCCCCAACCTCCCCGAAGAAATCGTCCCCGTCTTCAACGACAACCTCACCCGCTACCTCGCCCGCCGCCCCCTGCGCCACGTCGTCGACCGCAGGCGCGGATACTGAGTCAGCCTCGCTCCGCCTCTTCGAGGAGGCGGCGGACGAGTTCGGCGAATCGCTCCACCGGCTCGAGGTCGTCCAACGCCGCGACGACCCGGTCCATGTCCAGCCCCGTGTACTCGTGCACGATCACGTTGCGGAAGCCGGGCAGCCGTTCGAGCTGGCGGACGAGCGGCGCCGGAAAGCGCTCGTCGCGGCTGAGGGTGCGGATGGCCTGGGTGTAGTCCTCGAACGCGTCGCCGCGCCGGGCCGCGAGGTCTCCCGCGATGTCGATCACGAGCTGGCAGACGGTCAGGAGCGAGAACAGAACGTCGTTGTGGAGCGAGAGATCGCGTTCGAGAGCCTCGCGACCGGTGACTCGCGAACGAATGGCGTGGAGGTGATCGAGGTGGCGCCGAAGCTCGACCAGACGCTCGACGAGGTACGTCACCGGGCCAGAGTGGCCAGCTTCAAGCGTCGCATCCGCCTCAGGAAGGGCTCGAGGTCGGCCGCTCGGAGCTGAGCGTCGCGCCGGAACGCGTGATCGACGTCCGGCGAGGCGCAGTACACGGCGACCCCCTTGGTCACGATTCGACTGGCCAGGCCCGGGGGTGCGTCGTTCAGGACGACCACGTCCACGATGTTGGCTCGCAACTCAGCTCCCAGCCAGGCTGACAGGCGTACACGTTCGTTGAATCTGGCTTCCTCGCCAGGGTAAGCGTCGCGGTCGAGCAGAACCCCGACGTCAACGTCGCTTTCCCGGTGCGATCGATGCTCGGCATGACTGCCGAAGAGGTAAGCCGAGATCAGTCCCGTCGGGCGTGTCGCGCGCAACAGCCGCGTCACCTGTGTCGCCATGTCCTCCGGAACTCCTGTGGGCCGGCTCACCATTGACCTCCTCGAAGAGTATACGCGGTGCGCTTGCCGCGCCCCGGACGCTGGTGAGCTATTTCTTGGAGATGAGGAAGCGGCCTAGGGCGAGGTGGGGGAGGCCGGAGCGTTCGAAGGTGTCGATGGCGTCGGCGGCGGAGCAGACGAGGGGCTCGCCGTGGAGGTTGAACGAGGTGTTCAACACGGCGCCGATGCCGGTGCGGCGCTCGAATTCGCGGATCACCTGGTGATACTCGGGGTTCCACGCTTCCTCGACGATGTGGGCGCGGGCGGTGCCGTCGTGGGGGTGCACGGCGGCGAGGATCTCGTGGCGGCGCTCGGGGCGCGTCGGGAACGCGAGCATCATGTACGGCGAGGCCAGGCCGCGCGGATTGACCAGATAATCGTCGGCCCGCTCGCGGAGGACGCTGGGGGCGAACGGCATCCAGAAGTCGCGGGCCTTGATCATCCGGTTGATGAGGCCGACCACGCGCTGATCGGACGGGTTGGCGAGGATCGAGCGATTGCCGAGCGCGCGGGCACCGAACTCCATGCGGCCGGCGCAGCGGGCCACCACGCCGTCGCTGACCAGCAGCTCGGCGATGCGCTCCTCGACCCGCGCCGGCTCGCTCACCGCGTGGCGCGTAGCCAGCTCGCGCCGGCGGATCTCGTCCTCGATCCCGACGTCGTCGAGTCGGGGGCCGAGGTACGCGGGCCCGAATGGCCGCGGCGCCGGCTTGACGCCGCGGCGCGCGCACAGATCGAGATAACCGAGGTACGCGGCGCCGACGGCATTCGATTCGTCGCCGCACGACGGGAACACGAAGAGGTCGCGCACCCACTCCTCGGCGGCGAGCAGCATGTTGGCCTTGACGTTCATGAACACGCCCCCGCCGAGGGCGAGGCGCTCGCCGCCGTGGCGCTCGTGCATCAGCCGCGCCCAGCCGACCAGCGCGTCCTCGAGCAGACGCTGGGCGCCGCCCGCGATGCCGTCGAAGCGCTGCCCGAGCGTGGCCTCCAGCAACAATCGGTAACGAGGGCCGCGGCGCTTCCACGAAAACAGCGCGGGGTCATCAGCGGTCCCGTCGAAGACCTCCCGGAGCGCGGATGCCGCGCGCTCGGCCGCCGCTGAGGGTGCGTACGGCGCGAGGCCCATCACCTTGTACTCGTGCTCACCCGCCCGCATACCGAGCAGCAGCGTCACGAACGAATAGAACGAGCCGAGCGAGCCGGGCGCGCTGGGCGCCGCTTCGCGTCGCGTGAGCCCGACGCCGCTCGCCGTGGTCGCGGTCGCGCAGAGCCCGTCGCCGGAGTTGTCGTTGGTGAGCACGAGCGCCTCGGCCCCACCGAACGGCGAGCCGAAGTAGGCGGCGGCGGCGTGACACGTGTGGTGGTCGAGGGCGACCACGCGATCGGCGGCGATGCCGAGATGATCGGTCACGAGGCGGAGGCGCTCGGCGCTGGACAGCGCGAATTTCCCTCGGGCGGCATCGGCGAGTCCGAGGCGCGCGCCCAGCTTCCGCGCGCGCTTTCGGAGGCCGTGGGCGGGAGTATCCAGGCTGACCCCGTAGTACTCGCGCGCGTAGGCGTCGTCGTGGACGACCCGATTCATCCACTCTCGCGCATACGCGCGCTCGCCGGCGAGCACCACCAGATCGATCGCCGAGCGCTCGATGCCTAGGTCGGCGAGCAAGGCGTCGACGGCGGCCCGCGGATATCCCGCGTCGTTCTTCAGCCGCGAGAACCTTTCTTCCGACGCGCACCCGACGACGGCCCCGTCACGCAGCACCGCCGCCGTCGCGCAATGGGTTTCATTGATGCCAAGAACGATCATGTCCTGAGGATCTTAACAAACACGCGAGGCGGTGCGTCTTGACTTTCGTCCGCATCGGACGCATGTTCCTTCCGCCTCACATACCTCAAGGAGTGACACCATGGCGGAATCCAATGAACTCGTAACGCCACTGTATTGCCCCCTGATCGTCAACGGCGAAGAAGGCAAGGCCTCGAGCGGCAAGACGTTCGCGCGAGAGAACCCGGCGGACGTCCGCCGGATCGCCACCCACGCCGAGCAAGGCACCCAGGCTGACGCGCGCGCCGCCATCGACGCCGCGCGGACCGCCTTCGACAGCAACGTCGGGAACTGGATCTACAACTACAAGCTCCGGGAGCAGGCGCTGTTCCGGACGGCGCAGCTGATCCGTGAGCACGCCGACCGCCTGGCCCGGGTGGTGAGCCTGGAAGTGGGCATGCCGATGCGCCAGGCGGTCCCCCACATCGCGGCCTCGGCCGACATCTTCGAGTTCTACGCGGGGCTCGCCGGCAAGCTGTACGGCGAGAGCTTCACGCTCCCGACCGGCTCCATGATCAACCTCGTCAAGGAGCCGGTGGGTGTGGTCGGGATGATCACGCCCTGGAACTTCCCGCTGACCCAGACCGCGCGCAAGGTGGCGCCCGCCCTCGCCGCCGGCTGCACGATCGTGATCAAGCCGGCGAGCTACACGCCGGCGGCCACCTACGAGCTGGTCAAGCTCATCCAGCAGACCGGGCTCCCCAAGGGTGTGCTCAACCTCGTCCCGGGTCCGGGCACCGTCGTGGGCGCGGAGATCATCGCGAACAAGAAGGTGGACAAGATCTCGTTCACCGGCGAGACCGGCACCGGCAAGCAGATCGGCGCCCAGGCCGGCATGGAAGTCAAGCGCGTGAGCCTCGAGCTGGGCGGCAAGGCGCCGTACGTGATCTTCGACGACGCCGACGTGGACGCGGCCGCGCGCGCGGCCATCTTCGGCATGTTCCGCAACGCCGGCCAGGCGTGCGGGGCCACCACGCGGCTCCTCGTGCAGGAGGGAATCCACGAGCGGTTCCTGGCCCGCGTGGTCGACCTGACCCGCAAGATCGAGGTCGGTCATCCGTCGAACCGGTCCACCGACATGGGCCCGTTGATCTCGAGCAACCAGGAGAAGGTGGTCCAGGAATTCATCCAGTACGGCGTGGACCAGGGATTCAAGCTCCTCACGGGCGGCCACAAGCTCAGCGGTGACGCCTACGATCATGGGTACTACGTGGAGCCGACCATCTTCGACCGGGTCGACAACTCGTCCCGGCTCGGGCAGGAGGAGATCTTCGGCCCGGTGGTGGCGGTGACCACCTTCCGCGACGAAGCGGAGGCCATCGCGCTGGCCAACGACGTCGACTTCGGGCTGGTGGCCGGCGTGTGGAGCGCCGACTATCCGCGCGCCATGCGCGTGGCCCGTCGGATCCGCGCCGGCACGGTCTGGATCTGGGACAACTACGCGCAGCCCGTGGAAGGCATCTGGGGCGGCTACAAGCAGAGCGGCATGGGACGCGAGCTCGGATACCACGGCCTCAACGACTTCCTCGAGGTCAAGCAGATCTTCACCGACGGCACCGGGCTCGCGATGAAACCACCGTACGCCCAGGTGATCAAGGACTGAGAGGTCAGGTCCGCAGCTGAGCGACGAGCCAGCGGGCGGTGCGCAGGAGGCGCGCGTCGCCGTGGCGCGGGCCCACGAGCTGGACGCCGAGCGGCAGCCCGTTGGCGCCCTGCATGAGCGGGACGTTGAGCGCGGGCGTTCCGGCGAGCGTCCACAGCGTACAGAACGCGGGATCGCCGGTGGACTCCAGGCCCTTCGGTGCGGTACCGGCGGCGCTCGGGGTGAGGATCGCGTCGTAGCGCTGCTCGAACAGCTCGGTGAGGCTCGCCACGAACGCGGGCACGCGGGCCAGCGCGGCGAGGTATTCGTGGCCGGGCACCGCGCGGCCGCGCTCGATCCGACCCTGGAGCGCCTTCGAGAGACCGTCGCGCCCGTGCTCCCACTCGCGCCGGAGATTCAGCGCGACTTCCGGCCCCGAAATCGTCTCGTGCCATCTGTACGCGTCGTCGGCCTGGACCAGCTCGACCTCCTCCACCCTCTCGCCGAGCCGCTCGACCAACTCGGCGAATGCATCCTTGGCGTCAGGCTCGACCCGGTCCCAGCGTGGCGTCTTGACGAACGCGAACATCGGCGGCAGCGGCGGCTCGGCGCCGACGATCTCGCGGTACGGTACGCGCGCGCGCGGGCGTGTGTCAGGATCGCCCTCGTCGTACCCCACGAGCGATTCGAGCAGCAGCGCGACGTCCTCGATCGTGCGCGCGAAGAGCCCCACGTGATCCATCGAGCGCGAGAGCTGGAACATCCCGCGCCGCGAGATCAGCCCGTGCGTCGGCTTCAGCGCGTACACTCCGCAGAACGATCCGGGCCGAATGGTCGAGCCCGTCGTCTGGCTGCCGAGCGCTAGTGGCACCATCCCTGCGGCGACGGCCGCCGCCGATCCGCTCGACGACCCGCCCGGCGTGTGCCCGGGATCGTGCGGGTTCCGCGTCTTGCCCGGCGTCCGCGTGGCGAACTCGGTCGTCACGGTCTTCCCCATGACGATCGCCCCCGCCTCGCGCAGCCGCGAAGCGACCGCCGCGTCGCGCGACGGCGTCCGCCCCGCGTGCAGGACGGACCCGTTCTCGGTCGGCATGTCCGCCGTATCGATGATGTCCTTCAGCCCCACCGGCACCCCATGAAGGGGCCCGATCGGCTGCCCGGAAAGCCGAAACTCATCCGCCGCCTTCGCCTGCGCCAGCGCCGACTCCGGATCCAAGAACGCCCACGCCTGCACCCGCTCGTCGACCTCCCGAACCCGCGCCAAACATGCTTCCACGAGGTCGACGGAGCTGATCAGGCCATCGGAAACGAGCCTCGCCGCCTCACACGCCGACACCGAATGCAGATTCGTCAGATCCAAGCCAAGCCCTCCATTCGAGTCGTGTGGAAAAGAGATGCGCAGCCTCCCGGCGTCACATCATTCAACGACTTTATCGGCCCGCTGCCGCAACGGCCTTGATATCGTCAAGCCCAGTGCGTTCGCAGTCTTCGCGTTGATAGCCAACTCGAACTTCGTCGGTTGCTCGATCGGAAGGTCTGCCGGCCGGGCACCCTTGAGGATCTTGTCGACGTAGATGGCGGCCCGGCGCGACATCTCGGGGAAGTCCGGACCGTAGGCCATGAGACAGCCCTCCATGACGAACAGCGTCGTCTCGCACGTCATCGGGAGGCGTTGAGTCGCGGCGAGCTCGATGAGTTTCGCCCGGTACGTTGCGAGAAACGGCGAGGCGACCTGAAACACCGCGTGCGCTCCGTTCTTCTTCGCGGAAATGAAGGCGGGGGCCAAATCCTCGCTCCGCTGAACATCGAGCCGCTGGACCTGTAGGCCGAGCCGCTTCGCCGCTACCTCGGTCGCGCGGACTCCGGTATCTCCACCGCCGCCACGATCCCAGAGGAGAGCAACTCGTCGCATACGGGGCACGATCTCCTTGAGGAGTTCGAGGCGTTTTGTCCCGAGCTCGGAGTCCTGAAAGGCTGACCCGGTAATGTTCGCGCCAGGCCGCGCTAGGCTCTTGACGAAGCCGAAGGCGACCGGCTCATGCACGATGGCCATGACGATGGGGACTGTCGCGCTCGCCTGCTGTGCAGCGCGAATCGCTTGAGGACCCCACGCCACGAGCACGTCGACGGGAAGCGCGATGAGCTCGGACGCGATTTTCGGGAACTCATCGAGCCGTCCCTCGCCCCATCGTGTCTCGATCACGACGGTCTGCCCCTCGATCCATCCAAGGTCCCGCAGTCCATCGCGGAAGGCCTTGACCAGTAGCTGAAACTGATCACCCCCGCTGCTGGAACCGGGGACGAAGATCCCGACACGGATTGTTTTCGTTTTCGCTGGCTGCTGAGCCTCGGTGGCGAGTGACGCAACGACGGCACCGATCAGAGCGATGCTCCCCAAGAGCGCAGCACGCGCATTCATCACGCCGTCACCGCCGCCTGTTGGCTCAGCACGGCAACGATCTTCCGCCAGCCGTCGATCCGGCGCAACTTGATCTGCCTTGGATTCACTGAAGTAGCAGGAGTCCCCGGACGCGCGCGTTCGCCGCCGTCGGAGACGCGTGGGGAGTGGGGCGGGGGCCGGTTGACCCGTCCCTGCCGCGCAACCAAGACCGCGTCTCGCTACCGATTGGGAACGACTCCCGGTCCACCGAAGGTAAGCGCCTCGTGGTCAGAGGACCCCGCCCCACTCCCCGCGCCCCTCCGCCGGCGACCACGAGCCCCAACAGATGGCCACGCGGTCCTCCGGGGCCAACCGCGGAGACGCTACTTGCCGTAGAGGAACTCCGGGAGCCACAGCGTCATCCCCGGCCAGATGTACATGAACACGAGGCAGATGCAGACGATGATCATGTACGGCATCATCCCCGCGAAGATCTGGTTCAGGGTGACGTGCTTGGGCGACACACCTTTGAGGTAGAACGCCGACATGGCCACCGGCGGCGACAGGAACGCCGCCTGGAGGTTGACCGCCACCATCGTGCCGAACAGGATCGGGTCGACGTGGAAGTGGGTCAGCAGCGGGATGAAGATCGGGCAGAAGATCACGATGATCTCCGTCCACTCCAGCGGCCAGCCGAGCAGGAAGATGATCACCTGGGCCAGGAACTGAAAGCCGACCGGCGACAGGTTCATCGACAGCACCCACCGCTCGATGAGCGACTGGCCGCCGTGCAGCGCGAACACCGCCGAGAACAGCGCGGAGCCCACGAAGAGCCAGCACACCATGGCCGTGGTCTTCGCGGTGAGGAACGTCGCCTGCTTGAGGTTCGTCCGCAGCTCGGGCGACGTCCGGAGATACCAGAGCCCCGGGATCACGGTACCGGTGAAGGTGCCGCCGATGGAGGCGGCCACGATGAGCGACGCCACGTCCTCGCCCTCGTACCAGCCGAGCGCCACTCCGAGGACGACGCCGAGGAGGCTCCACCACCACACCGCCTTGGGAAACTTCGCCATCACCGCGAGGTAGAGCGCGCCCAGCGCGCCGATGGCCGCGGACTCGGTGGCGGTGCAGATGCCGAACAGGATAACGACCAGGACCACCACCGTGAGCACGCCCAGGGGGACGACCGACACGATCAGCTCTTTCAGGATCTCGAGCTGCTCACCGTTCATCCGCCAGAAGTACCAGAGCAGCAGCACGCCACAGACCGCGACGGAGCCCCAGAACGACTGGTAGAAGTGGGCCGGAACCTGTCCGATGCCGGTGGTGCGCTCCTGCTGGAACGACGTCACCTCCTGCGGGCCGCTCTGGGCCGTCGGCGACTCGCTCTCCTTGACGTCGCCGGCCAGGCCGACTTCCTGCGGCTGCTCTTCGGTCGTCGCGGCGCCGGTCGTCGCGGCGCTCGTCGTCGAAGTGTCGG